>NZ_JQFL01000057.1:0-158632 GCF_000764215.1 Pseudoalteromonas sp. ND6B | reverse complement strand
TTTTAATAGTAGCGTTTTAATTTATATGTGGGTGATTAGCTCAGTTGGGAGAGCATCGCCCTTACAAGGCGAGGGTCACTGGTTCAAGTCCAGTATCACCCACCACATATAAAACTTATTATTATATTAATAGTCATGTTTTGAATTTGTAATATGGGTCGTTAGCTCAGTTACAAGAAATGAGAGCATCACCGCTATTTACAAGTAACGGCGAAGTTCACTGGTTAAAGTCCAGTACTATTTATTATAATAGTTTTGATTAATTTATATGTGGGTGATTAGCTCAGTTGGGAGAGCATCGCCCTTACAAGGCGAGGGTCACTGGTTCAAGTCCAGTATCACCCACCACATATAAAAACTTATTATATAAATAGTTACATGTTTAAATTTGTAATATGGGTCGTTAGCTCAGTTGGGAGAGCATCGCCCTTACAAGGCGAGGGTCACTGGTTCAAGTCCAGTACGACCCACCATTATTTGAATGGTGCATATTACAAGATGTCTAAATGGGTGATTAGCTCAGTTAGAAAAAGAGAGCATCACCGCTATTTACAAGTAACGGCGAAGTTCACTGGTTAAAGTCCAGTACTATTTATTTTAATAGTAGCGTTTTAATTTATATGTGGGTGATTAGCTCAGTTGGGAGAGCATCGCCCTTACAAGGCGAGGGTCACTGGTTCAAGTCCAGTATCACCCACCACATATAAAAATTTATTATATAAATAGTTACATGTGTAAATTTGTAATATGGGTCGTTAGCTCAGTTGGGAGAGCATCGCCCTTACAAGGCGAGGGTCACTGGTTCAAGTCCAGTACGACCCACCATTCTTTGAATGGTGCATATTACAAAAATCTAAATTCTCCAGTATCACCTTCCATTTTAATATTCATTATCTTCCACTCCTTTAGTTCACGTTCAGTATTAATTGCCATTTAGAAATTCGTATCAAGCAATTCTTTGGTTTCAAAAGATCAGTATTACCAATCACATGCTAAAAACCTATCTTCCGAGTTTTATTATCTCCAAAATCATTTTGTTTAAGCTTACTTTATTACGCGTGCTATCCATTTACTTTAAATGGGTTTTTAGCTCTTTTAAGATAAAAATATAAACCTTTAGAATTAATTTGCTTAATAAGCTCTCATCTTCGAAGCGAATCTTTAAATTACCTTGTAAGCGTCTAAACTGTTGATTATAGTCTGTGTTAAATTCAATTACGCTTAAGCCAATGTCTAAAAATATTTTTAATGAAGCAAAAATACTGATTGTAGAGGAGCAGCCACTTGCTCAAAGCTACATGAAACAGTCGCTCGAAAAAATTGGCTTTGGACATATGCGTTTTGCAGATCATGCTCTAGCGGCAAAAGAACAATGCTTACATGAAGAATTTGACTTGGTAATTTGCTCTTTTAATCTAAGCAAACGCCAAGATGGCTACCAGCTTTATGAAGAATTACGCGCTAAAGCATTAATAAAACACTCTACTGGGTTTATTTTTACATCTGCGGAAACTAGCGGAGAGTTAGTTCACAGTGTGTTAGAACTTCAACCCGATGACTTTTTAGTAAAACCTTTCTCTGTACAAGAGCTAAGAGTGCGCATAGAGCGTATTCTCAAACGCAAAAGCGACTTAAAAGCTATATACACTTTAATTGATGACGATAACCAGTCTAAAGCATTAAAACAAATTAATGCTCAGCTTGATAAAAGTAATAAATACAGCCCTATTCTGCTTAGATTAAAAGGTAATATTTTACTGGCGCTAAAACAAAACCAAGAAGCGAAAGACTTTTTTAAATCAGTTTTGAATATTCAAAAATTTGCATGGGCAAAAGTAGGATTGGTAGAAGCCTTAATTGCTAACAATGAGCATATTTTAGCTCAACGCATGCTTAAAACAATGCTTGAACGTAATGAAACACGACTAGTTGCATTAGACTTATTAGGCCGTTTAGAAATAAAACTAAACCAGTTTGAGTTAGCTCAAGAGTTTTTAAGTCAAGCGGCCCATATTGCTCCACGTAATATAGACCGTCAAAAGTCACTGAACAGCGTATCGCTCATTAATAGAGATTATGAAAGCAGCTACTTAACTCAAAAGGATATTGCCACTTTTGCTAAGTACTCTATGCATGATAGCCCAGACATTTATTTAAATGCCGCTCGTGCTGGGATTGATTTTGCACTAACCACAGATCAAAGTGATCAAATAAACAGAATTTCCCGTCAAACAAATAAATATATTAATGAGCTAAAAACACAATTCCCAACCAGTAATGCACAAACTCAAATCGATGTGCTCAATGCGCGCCTTTATTATTTAAAAGATGAACATAAAAAAGCGAAACAGTTGATTGAACAACTTGATGACAGCGATACTCAAATACGTTCAGTCGATGGTGCCCTAGATAAAGCAAAAGCATTACATGAATTAGGTTTTCATCAGAAGGCGCAAGCGCTATTTAGCCAAATTATTGATCATTGCGAACGCCACCCAAGTAGGAGCGACGCGACGTACTTGCGTTATATACAGCAACAGCAAAGTGAAAGACGTGATATTAAAATGGGGCCGAAGGAACTTAACAATCATGCAGTTAAACAGTTTGAGCGTGGCCAGTTAAATGTTGCTTTAGAGGCATTCAGTCAAGCCTTTAGGGTCATGCCACACAACCCAAGTATTGCGCTTAACTTATTACAGTGTTTAGTGGATAAATCAAAAAAACAGGGGGGCTCTTTCAATAGTCTATTGGCTCAAAAGTGCTTTAAACTATTAAAAAAATCACCCTTAGCAGAAGAGCAATCAGAGCGGTTCGATAAACTACTTCAGATTGCTAAAGAAATGAAACTAGAGATTAGCTAGGGCCTGTTGACATTTGCGGATTAAAACTTGTTCAAGCAAGGGACGATTTAATCGCGGCGTGAGGTTTGTAACCTAGTGGGCTCGATAACTGCTCCTGCGTTATTCTACTGGCTTACATCCATGTAAGAATAAGTAAAAGCCTAGCAAAGCTTCCGCGTCCTGCTCACGCCCCTTACCTACATCCATGTAGGCAACAAAGAGTTAATCGTCCCTTGGCAGAACCCTTTGGGCAGCGCCTGTTTGGAATTGATGCTACGTTATCGCCCATTTATGGGGAATAACCACACCACATAGGCTCTGCCTTGCCTAAATACCAAACAGACTGATGCAAATTTAACCTTGAAAGGCCAACAGGCCCTAGAGCTTTTTCATTGCCAGTGCGTTTACACAGTAGCGCAAGCCGGAAGGAAGTGGGCCATCAGGGAAAATATGCCCTAAGTGCGCATCACACACATTACAAACAACCTCAACTCGCTCCATGCCATGGCTGTTATCCATTACATATCCTATCGCATCAACCGTTGCAGGTTGTGTAAATGAAGGCCATCCTGTGCCACTATCAAACTTTTCATCCGCATCAAACAGTAGGTTGTCACAACACACACATACGTACTTCCCCGGTTCTAATAGTGTGCAACTAGTTGAACTATTTGGTCGCTCTGTGCCTTTTTTACGGGTCACGTAATATTGCTCTTCGTTTAACAGTTCACGCCATTGCTGATCTGTTTTAACTACTTTTTGAACCGGTGTCGGATTGCCATGGTTGGCAAAATTAACAATATCGTTCCATTTCAACATAACAACCTCATTGCGTTATTAATTTGCTTCATACTGAGCCAAAAGCATTGGCTGACAGCCTATCATTACGTCCGTGGCTAATACCACGATCAACGCTATTTAAACACTATACGGTGCTTCTCTGTTGCTGTAAGTATACGGCTTACATAAGCGTGTAATTGAGCTTGACTACCAGGAATACTCACGCTTAATTGCCTGTCATTATTACTATGCACTATTAGCTCATCGTCTTTTATCTCTATTGACTCAATATTGCTGATGACTAACCAATGCGGGCCATTCTTTTTATCAAACAACCCGGTTAAACTAAAAACAAACAAATGCTGCGCATCACGCTGGATAAAGTTATGCAGTGGGTTACGCATTTTAAATAACGGCGTTAACCGGTAACAGCACGAACAAAATACCACTATCCACAATAGCAATATCCCTTTAAACCAAATATGTTCGCCTAATGATAAAAAATAGCCAACGCAGATAATAATCAGCCCTATAAAGGCCACTACTTGCGCTATTTTTTTATTAATAGTGTGCATAATCTCTTACTTTTTATCGGTTGCTTTTTCTGTCGGCTCAGGCCAATCACGAAAAAAAACACTTAAATAACGACTTTTTGCCAAATACAGCAATACCCACAATACAATCACCATTTGTATGGCTAAAAACAGTGAAAAGCGATAATGACTATGGGCCGCCTGGATACTTAACCACGACAAGTCTATTAGCGCGCAAGCAATAAGCGGCCAACGCATGTATCGCCAAATACGCGCTAACCGTTTCGTAGCTTGATGCGAGTCTCTGGGTCTGCGTAAACAAAACAAAATAGTGGGTACAATTGCCACGGCACCAATTGCTATGGCAATAAAAAAATCATTTTTTGATTTAAAAAACAATGACATTAGATCAAGTTCAGGACGACGGCTCAGCGCGGCAATCACCCAAATAAAATAGGCCCGCAGTAACACTAAAATACTCAAATGAAACGCTATTGGCGTACGATAGCTGCCATATTTATCCCAATATTCAGGTCCATAACGGCTCACAACTGGTTTTTCCTATCGGCAATAGTGCCCAAAATAAAAAATGCAGCTAATAATGTGAGCCCCAACCACTTAGTACCAAAAAACAGTAAAGCTTTAGTTAGTAATGGGCTTAACCACACCACTAATAAACCAAACCCAAACGCGGTGATCAACACAAAACATGCCACTCTTATAATAAAGTGACGCCTAGCTACCACGCCTTTGGTGAGCTTTAAAATGTCATCCGCATAAAGCGACACTAAGCACACCATCAAAAGCAATGATAAATGCGGTAAATAGCCTTGTAGCCACTGGCCTAGGTCAATTAACAAGGTATTAAGTATATTTGTAAAACTAGCCATTATGAGTCTCTAACAAAGTAATTAAATCATCCTCTGTCAGTATTTCTATACCGAGTTCTTGCGCTTTAGTTAGTTTAGAGCCGGCTTTTTCGCCCGCCACTAGCGCATCCGTTTTGGCTGAAACACTGCCAGATACCTTGGCACCTAATTGTTGTAGGCGCGCTTTCGCATCATTGCGATTAAGCGTATTAAGCGTCCCAGTTAGCACATAAGTTAAACCCGCTAGCGGTTGTTCTTGCTCTGATGGCGCTGTTAACTGTGGCCAGTTAATGCCTTGGGCTATTAATTCGTTCACCACGGTTAAATTATGCTCTTCAGTAAAAAAGCCACGCACGTGCTTTGCCACTATTTCACCTACATCGCTTACTTCAATCAGCTGTTCAATGCTGGCATCGATTACGTTTTCAAGCGTTAAAAAATGATTAGCTAAGTTTTGCGCGGTTGCCTCACCGACTTCACGGATACCCAGTGAATATAAAAACTTTGCTAAGGTAGTCGTTTTTGCATCATCAAGTGCGGCAACTAAGTTTTTTGCTGATTTTGGCCCCATTCGTTCAAGTGATTCAAAATGTCCCTGCTTTAAAATAAATAAATCAGCCGGGGTTTTGATCAGCTCTCGGTCAACTAATTGATCAACAATTTTGTCGCCCAAGCCGTCAATATCTAATGCCTTACGCGATGCAAAATGCTTAATCGCTTGTTTACGCTGTGCTTGGCATACTAAGCCACCGGTACAACGTGCAACGGCTTCACCTTCAACCCGTTCAATATGCGAGTCACAAATTGGGCACATAGTTGGAAAGACAATCTCTTTTGCATCGCTTGGGCGTTGCTCAAGTACCACTTGAGTAATTTGCGGGATAACATCCCCTGCGCGGCGAATAATCACAGTATCGCCCACTTTAACGCCTAAACGAGCTATTTCGTCGGCATTATGCAGCGTTGCATTTGATACCGTAACACCCCCAACAAATACCGGCTCTAGTCGTGCTACGGGAGTAATTGCCCCTGTGCGCCCTACTTGAAATTCAACATCTAATAATTGCGTTATTTCTTCTTGCGCCGGAAATTTATAAGCGATTGCCCAACGCGGTGCACGAGCTACAAAGCCTAAGCGTTCTTGTAAGGCTTTTTTATTTACCTTTATTACTACGCCATCTATTTCATATTTTAGCTCGCTACGACGCGTTAAAATGTCATTGTAATAGGCAAGCGCAGCCTTTGGGCCTTCAACTAATTTGGTTTCTGGACACAGCGGTAATCCCCAATCGGTAAGCTTAGCAAGTTGCTGGTAGTGATCTTCAGGTAAGGTGCCATCGGCAACTAATCCGGTGCTGTAGGCATAAAACATCAATGGGCGTTTTGCGGTAATTTTTGAGTCGAGCTGGCGTAAACTTCCTGCCGCCGCATTACGTGGATTAACAAAGACTTTATCGCCACGTTTTTCTGCCTCTGCATTTAATTTTTCAAAGCCCGCGCTATCCATAAATACCTCACCGCGCACTTCAAGTTCACGAGGGTAATCATCACCGCGCAATTTTAATGGCACATTACGGATTGTTTTTACATTTTGAGTAATATTTTCGCCAGTAAAACCATCGCCACGGGTCGCCGCTTGAACCAGTACTCCATCGCGATAAATAATCGATACCGCTAAACCATCCAGTTTAGGCTCACAGCAAAATGTAAGCTCCTCAGTGCTCATTAAGCGCTCTTTAATACGACGATTAAAACCGCTAAATTCATCCTCACCAAAGGCGTTATCAAGCGATAACATAGGCACTTGGTGCGCTACTTGCTCAAACTTGGCAAGCGCCGCTCCTCCAACTTTTTGAGTGGGTGAATCGGCTGTTAAAAACTCAGGGTGCTGGGTTTCTAATTCACTTAGTGTCCGTAACAAGCGGTCATATTCGGCATCAGGTATGCTGGGTGTATCAAGCACATAATAACTATAATTGTGTTGCTCAAGCGTGGTACGAAGATGATTAATTTGCTCACTAATGCTGCTTGTCATGTAGACCTCAAAAAACATAAAAAAAGCCACTTTGACGAGTGAACGCCCAGTGGCTTACAAAATTTAACTTATGCGTATGTTACGCAGAAAATGCGCGAACCTGTTCAACATATTGACGAATACGCTCTACCGTCATTACATTTCGCTCTGCATCTAAAATATCGGCACCAAATTCATCCGCTATTTTTTTAGCGGCGCTGTGCAGCATGTTAAACGCGGCTAAACCGTCGCCATCGCATGGCAGAGTCATAAATAAGCTCACCCCAGCGGTGCTAAATTGTTCCATATTATCAATATCGAACGTGCCTGGGTTATACATATTCACCAGCCTAAATAACACCGGCCCTTGGCCTGCTGGGTCTAGGTGGCGATTAAAAAAGCCTTCTTCTGAATATTTAAAACCTAGCGTGTTAACAGCAGGCAGTAATTTACTGCCTTGCATAGTGAGCCCTTCTGGCATTTGAATATGCACAATGACAAAGTCTGCAACGTCTTTAGGGGCATCTTGTTGTGTGTCTGCGGCCTCTTCTGTTACCACTTCAAGGTCATCCTCGATAGGTGTATTTACTGGACTTTCGTCTATCTGTGGTTCATCAGCGCTGAAGTTTAACTCGCTCATTTGTGGCTCTTCTCGTTGCGCTAACGTTGGCTCTTGTGGCTCAGTATGTACAGATGAAGGCTGCTGTTCTTGAACAGGCTCGACTCGCTCATTTGCAGGGAGTTCAGCATTCTCTTTTTTTCTTACTGACCACAAACCGTGTATTAATAAGCCACCAATGACAAATACACTGATCACAATTAAAACCCATCTTAATTCTTCGGCCATCCCCTCACCTTTTATTATTAATATGCCTAACAGCCATCATTTTACCTAAAATAACCAGCAAATGACTATAAAATTATGCATGTGCAAGTTGCACCGCTTGTTCAATATCCACAGCAACCATGCGCGACACGCCGGGCTCTGCCATGGTTACACCCGTTAATCTACCCGCCATTTCCATTGCAATTTTATTATGACTAATATAAATAAACTGCACAGATTGTGACATTTCTTCAACCAAACGGCAAAAACGAACCACATTGGCATCATCTAATGGAGCATCTACCTCGTCCAGCATACAGAATGGAGCTGGATTGAGCCTGAATATAGAAAACACCAATGATAATGCGCTCAGCGCTTTTTCTCCACCACTTAACAAATGAATTGTCGAATTTTTTTTACCTGGTGGCCTTGCCATTATACTAACACCACTTTCGAGTAAATCGTCACTGGTTAATTCTAAGTAAGCACTGCCGCCGCCAAACACTTTGGGGAAAAGCTGGCCAAAATCGTGATTTACCTGATCAAACGTAGACTTAAAGCGCGTTTTTGTTTCACGATCTATTTTATGAATAGCGCCTTCTAAAGCTGTTAATGCTTGGGTTAAATCGTCCAGCTGATTATTTAAATAATCACTTCTTTGCTTCGCTTGTTCAAACTCATCAATAGCTGCAAGGTTAACGGCTCCTAATTGCTCTAGCTGATTACTTACTCCAGCAAGTTGACTTTGCGCCGCATTTAATGACAACTCTGCAGGAAGCTCTGCTAATACCTGTTTTAAATTTTGATTAAGCTCACTAAGTGGCTCTAGTACCGCTTGCGCTTTTATTAGTAAGCTTTGCTCTTCAATACTCAGCTTTTGATGCTGATCTTGCAATGCCACCAGCTCAGCTTGTGACGTTTTTAAACTCGCTTGTTTGTTTTGTAATTCTTGTTTTGCTTGAGCTAACTGCTGCTGAATATCCACAAGGGTTTGTTCGCCTTGTTGGTGCTGTACTAATAATTGCTCAATACTTAGTGCAAGCTCTTGCTCAGGAATAAGTAACGCTTCAATCTGCTCTATTATCTCTTGCGCACCCTCTTCGGCACTAGTAAACGCCTGTACAGCATGACTCAGTTTTGTTTGACTGAGCTGCCATTCACTTCGTGCTTTTTGCTCATTAAGGTTTGCCTGATGCGCTAGTGTTTTATATTGTTCAGCATTATTCAAAGCTTGTTTGTAACGCTCATCACTATTTATTCGTGTGCTATCGGCTTGGTTAAGCTCTTCAGCTAAGGCCTGTAACTGCTGTGCAAGCTGTTCATTTTTATCGAGCTCTTCGCTCAATAATTCGCTTAACTGCTGTTGTTGCTCTAGCAGAGGCAGACGCTGTTGTTGTAATTTTGTTAGCTGCTGCAGATGCTGATCAGCTTGCGCTTTAAGCATATCGCCACGCGTTGTTGCTACAGCAAGTTGTTGTGCTAATTGGTGAATAGTGTCTTTGCGCTCATTTTGCTGCTCGGTTATTAATGCAGCTTGCGCTTGATGATCTTCAAGTGTGGAGTGTGCGTTCGTCAATGCCTGTTGTTGTTGCTCAAGTAAGGTTTCTTGCTGCTTGAGTTTTTTGTGCATTAATAATAAGGAATTTTCTGCATTTTTATCGCCACTTACATGCCAGTTTCGACCGTGTAATGCCCCTTGCTTATCTATAACCGCAATATAACTATTGTCGTTAAGTGCGCTTATATCGCCGGCTTCATCATAAGAAATATGATTTAATAACTCAGGATACACGCCTGAGGTAATAAACGCGGCAATACTGTGCTTAGCTGCAGACTGCGATGAAATTTCCCACGTGCTATTTTCTGCTTTACCTTGTGATATATGAATATGCTCAAGTGATGACAGCGCCTGCTCGACTAAAAACTCATAACCCGACTGAACAGTTAACTGCTTAAATAAGGTTAAACTTTCATCGCTGCTTTTTTCAAGCCCAAGAGTAGTTTGTAGCCCCGCTATACCGGCTTTTAATTCATTTACTTGCTGAGATAAATGCTGCCAATCTTGCTGTGCATCATCTAGCTGTTGCTGCTGAGCAGTTTGCGCAGTTTGGCCTTTACTGTGAGCCGTTTGCGCTTTCGCTAGCTGCTCAGTCAGGGCTTGTCTGTGCTGTTGTTGCTGAGTTAATTGCTGCTCTATCTCACTGCGTTTTAACTCATCTATTTGCTCATCAAGCTGCATTAGTTGTTGCTTAACATAACTGATTTTCTGTTCTGTATGTTTTACTGCGTTGGTATGCGCTAACTGCTGATTATGCAATTGTTGATAATCTTCTGTTAGTGATTGCCAGTGTGATGTGTCAGCATTTTTAATCTCCAGCAGCCGATTAACCTCATCGCTAAGCTCTATAACCTGCTCGCTACACATTAAGTTATGCTCTACAGCCTGTTGTAAGCTGTCATCTAACTCTTGGCAGAGACTTTGTTGCTGCGTTTTTACTTCTTCACTTTGATTTTTTTGTTGCTCTAACTTGGCTAAATTTTGTTTCAGTGACAGCGTTTGTTGTTTAATACTAATTGCCTGCTGTTCACTGCGAGTCAATTCGGTATGTGTATGGTGCTGCTGTTGCTGTGCATCATTAAGTTTATCTTGCTGAACTTGTACTTGAGCTTCAAGACTTGCCAGAACATCATCATGGCCTGAATGCGCCGTTTTAAAAAAGCTGATTTGTTCATCCAGTTTTTTTATTTGTGCGCTTTTATCAACTTGTTGCTGATGCAGCTTTTGCCATTTTAATACCGCTATTTGCCCCTTTAAAGTGCGTTCTTGGGTTTTAAATTCGCGATATTTTTTAGCATCAACCGACTGTACTGCAAGTTTATCAAGCTGGTTTTGTAACTCTTGGCGAACATCGAGGAGTCGCTCTAGGTTTTCTCGGGTGCTCTTTATGCGGGTTTGTGTTTCACGGCGGCGCTCTTTGTATTTAGAGACCCCAGCCGCTTCTTCTAAAAAAACACGCAGCTCTTGCGGTTTGCTCTCAATTAAACGCGAGATCATGCCTTGTTCTATAATGGCGTAACTACGCGGCCCAAGCCCAGTGCCTAAAAATATATCGGTAATATCACGTTTGCGGCATTTGCTACCATTTAAAAAGTACAGCGATTGGCCATCGCGAGTTACCAAACGCTTAATAGCCACTTGGTTACGATCAGCAAAGGTATTGGGTAATTTACCTTGGGTATTATCAAATATGAGTTCAACAGAAGCTTGTGAGATGGGCTTGCGGTTAGTGGAGCCATTAAAAATAACATCCGTCATGGCATCGCCACGTAAATTTTTAGCTGAGCTTTCACCAAGCACCCATCGCACCGCATCAATGACATTTGATTTGCCACAGCCGTTAGGGCCGACAACACACGTCATTTGATCCGGAAATGGAATTTTAGTGGGCTCTACAAAGGATTTAAAGCCCGCTAATTTTATAGTGCTTAAGCGCATCTGTTTGTTTTACCAATTTTTATTATTTTTGTTAGTTGTTACAATTTAACCTATTTTTAGGCAAAAGGTTAAGCTTGGCGTTTAAAGTTATCTAAAATAATGCCCGTTGCCATTGCCACGTTAAGCGATTCAGCACCACCAAAGGCAGGGATGGTAATTTTATTTGTTACCAGCGCTGCGCACTGCTGACGTATACCATGTGACTCGCTGCCCATCAATAACACCCCTTTCCCAGCAAACTGGCAGTGATGAACATTCTTGCCCTCTAAAAATGCACCATAGATAGGCACATCCAAAGATGTTAAATAGCCAGGTAAATCAACTTGGCTTACCGATACACGAACAAATGACCCCATAGTGGCGCTAATTGTTTTTGGGTTATACGGATCGGCACTGTCAGTGCTGGCAACAATGTGTTTTATACCGTACCAATCAGCCACGCGAATGATGGTACCTAAATTACCCGGATCAGACACTCCATCTAAGGCCAATATTAAGCTGCTTTCATCAGGTAATGTGGTGCTTGGCATATCAACAATTGCAATCGCCGCATTATTACTTACCAAAGTACTGGCCTTTGTTAGCTGCTCTTCATCAGCAACAATAAAATGCGTATTGGGGTATGCCGCTTGGTTAGTATCAATAAAGTTTTGCGTTGCAAACACATCGGTTACTTTTAATGGGCTATTTAATAACTCCAATACGTTTTTTTCGCCTTGTACAAGATATTGATTAAGTTGCTTGCGGTACTTCTTTTGGCCAAGCTGGCGAATTAGTTTAAGTTGGTTTTTTGAAATCATGTCAGCCCCGTTAAATTATCTGCACAGTATACCAGAGGAGACTTAAAGTGCAGCCCTATAAACAGCAAAAGCAATAAAATTAGCCTACTTACAATCAGCTAGCTAATCATAAAGATTGTTTTTATTCTCTAAAAAGGGTAAATTTACAAAAAATTACAAGGACTTTTTTTAAATGGAATCAATACACCCAACTTCATCTGAGTCAAACCAAACACCCTCCTCTATTTTTAGCGGTAAAGTACAATTTAGCGGCAAAAGCGGCGAATTTTTTGGCATATGGAGTGTCAATATACTGCTAAGTATTATTACTTTAGGAATTTATTCTGCATGGGCAAAAGTACGCACCTACCGTTATTTTTACGGTCATACGCGTATCGACGGTCATAGCTTTGACTACCTAGCCACTCCTATACAAATTCTAAAAGGCCGCATTTTAGCGGTAATCGTGTTTTTAATTTACACCATACTAAGCAGCCTCGCACCGGCGATAGGCCTTTTATTTGCTATTGGTTTTTTATTTTTGTTGCCATGGATCATTAACCAAGGTTTGCGCTTTAACATGCGTATGACCCGCCATCGTAATGTACGCTTTGCTTTTTCAGGTAATTACGGCGATGCATTTATTAACTTTGTTTTATTGCCTATTGCAAGTGTATTCACATTACACCTATTACTGCCGTATGTATTAAAGCGAATTGATCAATATATGCATGAAAACATCAGCTATGGAAATAAACCACTTACAGTAAATCTTCAGGGCGAACGCTATTACATCGCAGCACTTATTACCCTAGGAGTTGCAATAGGTGGCTTAGTTATTTTTGGCTTCTTTGCTGGTGCAAGTGCCTTAACTATCGATAACTTAAACACACAAAACTTTAGCCTTTCGACAATTGTAGTGCCGCTATTAATTGCTGCGTTGTATGTTGCGTTTTTAACACTGGTAGGCGCTGTTTATCATTCGCTTATTCGAAATCATATTTTTAATAACAGTGAATTTACAGAAGTCGCTACCTTTGATTCGAACTTAAAAGCCATTGACTATGCCATCTTACTATTTACCAATGTACTGGCAATTATATTTACCTTAGGACTTGCCTACCCTTGGGCTAAAGTACGCAGAGCAAAGCTATTAGCATCAGTTACAGAAGTCACTATTTATAGCGGCGCACTTTCGTTGATTGATGTTGCACAAAATGAGCAGTCATCATTTGCTGAAGAAGCTGCCAATGTGTTTGATATTGATATTTCACTCACCTAATGAGTAATTATCCTATTTTTGGCTGTTATTATTACCCTAATAGCAGCCAGCATATTAAAAGCTATGCACACCTTTCCCATGAGCAAATAACACTTGTTGACTCTGAGAATACGACGTTACTTTCATCAACAATAGACGATTGCCAACTTGATAGCCCGTTACCTGGCATGGCATCAGAGTTAAATTTTGCTGATGGTGGGCGATTTATTCCTCAAGATGTAGAATTTAGGTGGCCATTCGCGCTTAAAAAGCATGGACTCAGTGAACGCTTAGAAAAAAATAAGATTCTTATTGTTGCATCCGTGCTGCTAATTCCCCTATTGCTTTGGTTAATTTTATACCGCTTAATACCATCAGTAGCCGTTTATAGCGTTAACTTAGCACCTGCCTCGACAATTGAAACGATGGGAGAGCAAACGCTCAGTGTGATAGAAAAAGTCGCATTAGAACCTTCTCAACTTTCTACTAATAAGCAATCAGAAATACAGCAACAATGGCGTTTAATGCTTAACTCACTCAATTTAGACAGTGCAAAATTTAAACTCTCTTTTTATCAGTCAGATTATTTTTCAGCTAATGCGTTTGCTCTTCCTAATGGGCGGGTTGTTGTGACTGACGAACTTGTTGAGCTATTAAAGAATGAACCTGATGCCCTGCGTGCTATTTTACTTCATGAAATTGGTCATGTTCAGCACCATCACAGCATTCGCCTTGCAGCACAAGCTGCAGCGAGCACCGTTGTATTTGCAGTTATTTTTGGTGATTTAGAAGGGATATTAGAGGTCGTGCTTGGCTCTGGTTCATCTTTTTTACAACAAGCGTTTTCACGAGATATGGAACAAGAGGCCGATGAATATGCTATTAAAAATCTTTTAAAATTAGGCTATTCTAACCACGACTTTGCTGATGCAATTGAAGCACTGGAAAATAATTTAAAAGCACAAGAGGCGACCCTTGATGATACTTGGTTAAAGTATTTATCAACGCACCCAAGCTCTCAAGAGCGAATAGAATATGCGAGGCAATATAAACCACTATGACCCCTGAACTGAATTTATTGTTATTAGTCATCATTATGATAACGCTTGGCTACGGGTTTATTTATCCGCGCTTTGCAGGCAGCAGCTTTAAAAAGGTATCGGTACAAGATTTATTTGCAACAGGCATTACGCTATTAATTGCATCTCGCCTTTATTACAACTCGGGCGTACAATTTAGCTGGTTACTATTTGAAGTTAATTGGTTTTGGTTTACTTTTTTAACTTACATAATAATCGAAATTCCGGTGTTTTTTATTTATGCTAAAAAGCACAATATGCAGTTTTCATAGTACTCTTATTTTTATACAAAAAAAGCGCCAAATTGGCGCTTTTTTGAGCTACATTAAAACATACTAATATTCATGCTTAAGTGCCCACAAATGCAATAATTCACTGGCAATCGTTGCTGCGGCAATGGCGGTGAGCTCACTTTGGTCATAAGAAGGCGATACTTCAACTACATCCATACCCACCATATTAATGCCTTTGAGTGCACGTAAAATTTTCAGCACTTTATCAGAAGTTAAACCACCACATACAGGTGTACCTGTACCTGGCGCAAAGGCAGGGTCTAAACAATCTATATCAAAGGTTAAGTAAACCGGTAAATCGCCCACTCGCTCAATAATCTGCGCTGCAATATCATTCGCATGAAGATCATTGGCTTGCATAGCATCAATCACTGCAAACTCATGCTTGCTTTGATCAAAGTCGGTACGAATGCCGAGCTGAATACTGTGATTAACATCAATCAACCCTTCCATTGGCGCATGATAAAACATAGTACCGTGATCAAAACGCGACCCATTACTGTAGGTGTCGGTATGCGCATCGAAATGCACTAACGCCATTTTTCCATGAATTTTTGCATGTGCGCGCAACAGCGGTAACGTTACGAAATGATCGCCACCTAAGCCTAATAATGTTTTACCTTGGCGAAGTATTTGCTCTGCCGCCATTTCTAGCTGGGCAGTAAAATACTCAGGATCGCCTACCGGATAGGTAAAATCGCCAGCATCCGCTACTTTTAGCCGTTCAAACAAAGGAAACGTCCACGGATATTTAGTATCTTCCCATGCTAAATGCACCGACGCTCTGCGAATTGCATCTGGCCCCAAGCGGGCACCAGGGCGCCCAGAGGTGGCTAAATCAAACGGTAAGCCTAGTACTACTACATCGGCTTCAATCGCGTTAATATTTTGTACCATAGGACGACGTAAAAACGTCATCCCATTTGAGTATAATGAGTGGTCAACATGACCAAACAAGCTAGACATTGCTTATAACTCTTCTAAATAAGTGTAGCCATCAAGGCCGCTTTGCAATTCGTCGAGGACGCTTTGCTGTTCATCTACTGCAATTTTTGCGCTGACTAACTGCGCATAAGACTGCTGAAAACCTTCAACATCTAAATGTACATAACGCATCATGTCAGCAACAGTATCACCGAGGTTAATTTCTGTAATGCTGGCAACACCTTGCTCATCCATATTGACAATAGCACTGTGCGTATCACCAAATAAGTTATGCATATCGCCTAGAATCTCTTGATAGGCACCCACCAAGAAAAATCCCATTAAATACGGTTTATCGGCTGAGTATTCAGGTACTGGTAACGTACTTTCAATACCTTGGCCATCTACATAATGCTCTAAAGCGCCATCTGAGTCACAAGTAATATCCAATAACACCGCGCGCTTTTGCGGTGCTTGCGTTAAACCACTTAATGGCAATACTGGAAACACTTGATCAATTCCCCACGCGTCTGGCAATGACTGAAACAATGAGAAATTTACAAAAAACTTGTCCGCTAAACGCGCATTTAGGTCATCTATAATCGGTCGATGAAAACGGTTTTTGTTATCCATTAATTTATTGAGTTCATAACAAACGCGTAAGTTTATTTGCTCTGCCCATGCACGCTGGGTTAAATCTAATAATCCCATCGCAAACTGACTATGCGCTTCGGCTAAATCACCTTGGCTGTCGTGAAAAATTTCAATTAATGCACGGTCATCAGTAAGCACATGTAATTGTTGCCATGACGTCCACATGTTTTTAAGTAGCTGCGGCGCTTCATCTGCTGGTGCTTCTATTTCTTCTGGTGTATACGTTTCGGTGCCAATTACATTGGAAATAAGCACTGCATGATGCGCCGTTAATGCTCTTCCCGACTCTGAAATAATGGTAGGGAAAGGCTGCTCATACTGCTTACAAATATCACCGATGGTGTACACAATATTATTTGCGTATTCAGCTAAACTGTAATTCATTGAGTTGTGTGATTGACTGCGCGTGCCGTCGTAATCAACCGCTAAACCGCCGCCTACATCAAGACACTCTATGTGTGCACCCAACTTACGTAATTCACAATAAAAACGCGCAGCCTCGCTTACACCTAAGCGCACATCACGAATGTTGGCCATTTGCGAACCTAAGTGAAAATGCACCAGTTGGACTAAATCTAGCTGATCTGTTTCTTTTAAACGGTTTACTACATACAGCACTTGAGAAGCAGATAAACCAAACTTAGATTTTTCTCCGCCACTGGCTTGCCACTTACCTTTGCCTTGCGATGCTAAACGCACACGAATACCAATGCGTGGTTTTACATTTAATTCTTTAGCTTGGCTAAGTACCATATCCAGCTCAGACAGTTTCTCAAGTACGATATACACTTTATGGCCCAGCTTTTCGCCAATCAACGCTAAACGCACATATTCTTTATCTTTGTAGCCATTACACACAATCACCGCACTGGTTTTTTCAGCCAGCGCTAATACGGTTAATAACTCTGGCTTGCTGCCTGCTTCTAAACCCAGCTGTTTTTTTTCTACTTGTGCTTGGCTGGCAACAATTTCTTCAACTACTTCGCGTTGTTGGTTAACTTTAATTGGGTAAACTAATAAATAGTCTTTTGGGTAACCATAGCTTTCTATAGCAGTATTAAATGCACCACATAAGCTATGCACGCGATGGTGTAAAATTTGTGGAAAGCGAACTAACGCCGGCAAACTTAAGCCTTTTTCTTCAAGCTGCTTAGCAATGTCTGTTAATGCAATGGTTTGCTGTGGGGCATCAGCCTTAGGCGCAACATACACATCACCTTGATCATTAATACCAAAAAAACCTTGGCTCCAATGACGAACGTTGTAGCTCGTACGAGCTTGTTCAAGTGATGTTGTCTCTTTCATTTATCTTTCTCTTTTATTTATGAATGCCAAACCGGCTAGTTGCGCGCATTAAAAGAAAAATAGCGATTCATGTCCAACAAGTATTTCTACTCGTAACGAGTGAGGATTAAAATTGATAAAGAAAAACAGTAAATAGCGTATTATTAGCTGAGCGCAAGCTCCATAAATAGGCTGTTCGGGTTTTCTGTGTATTCACCAAAAGGGGCACATTGTACAAACCCTAAATTCTCGTAAAGATGGATTGATTGTCTTTGCTTTGGCCCTGTTTCTAGCTTTATGATTGGGATTTCTTCTTCGCCAGCATGGTGTAATAATATTTGCATAATACGGCGCGATAAGCCTTTTCCGCGATAACTAGGTTTGACATATAAACGGCGTATCTCGCCATAGGGCTTGGTATCAAACTGCATAACAATCGCCCCGCAAGCAATAATCCCCTCTTCATTTTTCAAGCCTATTGCATAGACATTGGGTTGGCCCAATTGACTAACAGACAATGACTGTGCTGTCGCTACTGGATATAAAGAATTAATAAGTCTGTCGATATCAGAAAAAACATTAATCACATCGGGATCATCAGGGGTTAAATCTATTAACTGCATAGGTTATCTCTAATTTATTTTCTTATTTGTTAGCAAACTATAACGCATTGTAACAAATGAACAATAACTATGTTTTATGTCATTACTTTTAAAAAATACCGACACAAAATTATTATTGCAAAATAAAAAACAATAGTTTGACCTAGATGTACTATGACGGGCGTATAATGCAATCAATTAGAGTGTAAATTAGGAATAAATAATGTGGTTTAGCCCAAAAAAAAGAAAACAGGCGTTTGCAAAACAGCTAGTTAGTACACACGAAGCAGCTGCGATTATCGTTAACAACGACAACACTGTTATTGCAGTGAATGACGAGTTTACATCGCTAAGTAAGACACTTAACCAAACTAATGACACTAATACATTAACTTATTTAAATAAACGTTATAATCCAACAAGCAAAACCATTGCTTGTGGAAATAACTTGTTTTTAACCCAACACATTAGCCCGCTTACATTAAAAGAGCTTGATACATGCTCGCTCCATGTATTTAAGCCTGAGCCGATAAGAGTGTTAGATGAGCAAGCTTGGCAAACACTTCTGAGTTTAGGTGAAGATATCTATGCAGTCTTCGATGATAACTCAAAGCTTGTTGCGAATAATTTAGATACGTCGAACAGTGCCGACGCTGCACTACTGCCCAAAGAAAACACTAAATTGCTAAACGTTTTACAAGATGCTTTAAATAGCGAACACGGTTCACTGTGTTTATCTGTAAAAGACAATATTTATTATAATGTTGCCCACACTACTTTTAACTTCAATAATACCTTGTTGTCTGCATTTGTATTATCAAAACAATCACAAGTTGAAGACTATAAGCAATTTGAACTGTTATCTAAAGTGGTCAGCAATACCAGTACTAGTGTACTTATTACCAATAAAGATGGCTTAGTAGAATATGTTAACCCTGGCTTTGAAGTACTTTCAGGTTATACACTTGCAGAAGTAAAAGGCAAAAAACCAGGCAATTTCTTGCAGGGAGAACAAACAGACAAAGAAACCGTTAAGCGGATTTCAAAAAACCTTAAAAACAAACAACCATTTTATGAAGAAATACTAAATTTTGATAAAAATGGTGTGCCATATTGGATTGTTCTGTCGGTAAACCCAACATTTGATGATAATGGCCAGCACACAGGGTTTGTGGGCGTCAGTTCAGATATTCGCGAAATTAAGCGCCAAGTACTTGAACAAATAAACCAAAAAGATGCAATAAGTAGCCACTCGGCTGTGATTGAGTTTAATGAAGATGGCCAGTTCCTATCTGCCAATGAGTATACCAAAAAGCAATTAAACATATCTGAGGGCTCAAACATAGCGAGTGTGTTTGGTAATTTAAGGGATCATTTAGACGCTTCACGTATTCAAATACTCAACCAAGGCAAGCCGACTGAAGTAATGATGTCATTGACGCATCAAAATGAAGACGTAACGCTAGATTGCATTATTTCTTCTATTACCGATTTAAACGGTAAGGTTTCTAAATACGTTGTATTTGGTAGTAATGTCTCTTCTAGAAACAAATTGGTTACTGGAACGCATCAATCAATGTCAACCGTATTAGGGAAAATTCAAACTACGGTCACCACCATCAATGCCGTGGCAGATCAAACTAATTTACTTGCTCTTAATGCGGCCATTGAAGCTGCGAGAGCTGGTGAAGCTGGACGAGGTTTTGCCGTGGTTGCTGACGAAGTACGTAACCTTGCCAAAACATCAAACGAAGCAGCGGCACAAATTGGACTTTTAATAAATGAAACTCAAACGCACGTTGACGAGCTGGCTTCATTTTTAAAATAATTAAATAGTTTGAAAAAACTTAACAAACTTGCTCAATCAACAAATTAAACTGTTTGTTAGTGAATTATTTTAATCCGGTAGAGTCTGTGTGGCCTGAAGAAATGTGGCTGTTTTTTGTTAAAATTTAAGTGATGTATAAAATAGAAAAAGGCGCTAACGAGCGCCTTTTTTATGTGCTATTAGAGCCCTTGCTCATCTGCCATTTTTTTAACTATTTGTGGTGCTGTCCACAGTGACGGTAGTAACACAAAGGAAACTGGCACCGCGGTCACCACAATAAAGGACTGTAGCGCTGAAATTCCGCCCTCGCCAATTGAGATGAGTAATGCAGCCATTACCCCCATCATAACTCCCCAAAACACACGAATTGATGTTTGCGGATGATCGGTACCGGTCATCACCATAGATACCGAGTACGTCATTGAATCACCGGTTGTTGCCACAAAAATAGTGGTCAGTACTAAGAATAATACAGACACAACAAACCCCATGGGTAACTGCTCAGTAATGGCTAACAATGCCGCTGGTAAATTAAGCCCTGCGAAAGGTTCTGATATAACACCTGGATTATTTAACTCAAAAAATATGCCTGAGCCACCCACAATGGTAAACCAAAAGCAGGTGATCACTGGCGCAACCACAGAGATGAGTAAAATCATTTCACGAATAGTTCGGCCACGCGATATACGCGCAACAAACATCGCCATTAAAGGGCCATAACCTAAAAACCAGCCCCAAAAGAATACGGTCCACCAGTCTAACCATGGTTTATCGGCACGAAACGTAGCCATAGGAATAAAGTTATCTAAGTACAAACCGAAGGAGTGAATGTAGCTATCAATAATAAACGCAGTGGGCCCCATCAGTAATATAAACAACATCAGTACTACAGCCAAAACAACATTAAAACGGCTTAACAGCTGAATACCTTTAGTAACGCCACTTACCGCTGAAAGTGTATAAATACCAATTAAACTAAATAAAATAACCACTTGTGTGGTGTATGTGTCAGGAATGCCAAACAATTTATCTAGGCCAAAGCTCACTTGCAATCCCAAAAAGCCAATTGGGCCTACAGTACCGGCAACCACCGCTAATACACAACATGCATCAACGACAGTGCCTAGCGCGCCTTTCATTACGCACTCGCCAAATACGGGATAAAGCAAAGTACGAGGTTTAAGTGGTAAGCCTTTTTCGTAATGGAGATGCATATAAACAATGCCCGTTAAGCTGCCTAATATAGCCCAGGCTAAAAATCCCCAGTGCATAAAGCTTTGTGCAAGTGCGTTATAAGCGGCATCGTTAGTGCCTGTTTCACCACCAAATAGCGGTGGCGGAGAAATAAAATGTGCCATTGGCTCTGCTGCGGCCCAAAATACGCCGCCACCAGCAAGCAAAGTACACATAATAATACTTATCCACTTAAAGGTAGAAATTTCAGGGGTTTTTAAGCCACCCAGTACCACTGAGCCAGTGCGGCCGATAGCTAAGAAAATGCCAATCACAAAGGTTAATAAAAGTAGGACTTGCCAAAAGGCGCCAAATATTTTGGTTGAGAAGGCAAAGGCCGTATTTATCCAATCAGACATCAGTTTAATGTCGTAAAGGGCCAGCGCGGCAAATAAAACTAATATACCGCCACTGATTAAAAATACGGGTATATCAACCCCATCCAGAAACTTAACTCGGGAAGAATGTGTTTCACCCGACTTTAAAGTTGCTTTAGTGGTATTCATTTATCGCTCCTAATGGTTCTTTAAAGTTACCGACATAGCGACACACCATGACATCACACTAAACCCTAGTTTCAACAAACGACAAAGCAACTCAAAAGCGAGTTTTAAGTACTTGTCATGTTCACGTCTAGGTAATGTCACAACAAGTAGACTTATTGCCAATTCCTGACTAGTTTAACGCGTTAAAAACGCTAAACCAATGCCTCAGGAATGATTTGTGTAGTAGTTACACAATAATAAAAGATAAATTACATCACGGTATCAAACAAACAAAAAATATACATTTTTGCTTTAGCAAAAGCGCGGTACGTTATTAAACGTTGCTGCGCAGTGGGTACGCAAACAACGCGGCTTATCGATTAGGGCAACTAAACCTGTCGCCTCAGTTAGTGATAAATACAGAGTTATTGATGCTGTTTATGCCATGTTAAATAGTTGCTGTTCGTTAATGGTTTTGCAAATAAATAACCTTGCACTGCATTCACGCCCATCGACTTTAATATTGTTAGTTGCTCAGCACTTTCGACCCCTTCGGCCACAATGTTAATATTTAAGCTATGACCTAAGCCAATAATAGATTGCACAATACTTTGACCCGATGCGCTATTGAGCACTTTATCAATAAAGCTTTTATCAATTTTTAACTCATCAATAGGAAACACGCTTAAATGTTTTAAACACGAGTAGCCCGTACCAAAGTCATCAATTGAAAACACAAATCCCTGCGATTTTAATTCTTCCATTTGCTTTACGGTCCCCATCAAGTCACCCGCCAACATTGATTCAGTGATCTCTAATTTAATTCGAGTTGGCGAGACGTCAAACGCTTCAATTGCTTTAAATAGCTCACCTTTTAAAGTGGAAGAATTAAACTGACATTGGCTAATGTTAATTGATACGCTAAAGCTGTCATCGAGTAAGTTATTATCTCGAAGTGTTTCAAGTAAAATACAAATATCTCTTAATACAATATTTTGTAACTTTTGAATTAAACCAAATTGCTCGGCAATTGGAATAAATGCATTAGGGGGGATAAGTCCTTTGGTTGGATGATTCCACCTTATTAATGCCTCAGCACCCACAAGGGTTCCATCAATTGCTAATTGTGGCTGAAAATAAGCACAAAACTCATCGCACGCGATAGCCCTAACAATGTCAGTTTCAAGCTCAGTTTGATTTTCCAGTAAGGTTTGCAGTGCGGGGTCGTAAAAGCTACTACTATTACCGCCTTTCATTTTAGAGCGATACATAGCGGTATCTGCAAATTTTAAAATATTAGCGGTTATGGCATTGCTCGTGTTAATCAAACAAATACCAATACTACAACTGACCTGAAACGCTAAATCGCCCACTTCAAATTTTTCATAAAAGACACTTTGTACTTTTTTAGCAATCAACTCAGATTCACTATTAGCTTGCATGTGGCTATCACCGACATGCTCGATAAGAATAATAAATTCATCACCACCGACTCGTGCGAGGGTATCTGCCGGGTTCAAAATAGCTGTTAATCGTTGTGATAACTCAACCAGTATTTCATCGCCTGCATTATGACCTAGTGAGTCATTTATGCGTTTAAAATTATCTAAATCTAAAAATAAGAGTGCGCCAGAATGATCAGACTGCTTAATTCGCTCCACATACATACTGAGCCTATCATTGAGCATTCTGCGATTAGGAAGGTTAGTGAGCGGATCGAAAAATGCTAACCGTTGTACTTCTTCTTCGGCAGCTTTGCGATTAGAGATATCTCTGGCCATCCACACCACATGTCTCAGTGACGGGTTATTAGGCTGGTAACTTTCAAGGGGAGCTGTTCGCCCTTCAAATGTAAGCTGCTTACCTTTTATATTGAGCTGATATTCAAACACTTGAACTTCATTAGTTTGCAACGTTTTGTCAATCACCGCCAGAATAGGATTTGCATCTTCAGGAGGCATAATATCTCTGACATTTTGATTAATAACGTGCTCTTGGCTTAAATATAAACTTTCATTAGCTGTGCCGTAAACATTGGTATACTCCCCCTCTTCACTCAGAATGAGGGTTAGATCAGGAAGCACTTTTGTAAAGGCTTTAAACTTTTCATTACTTTGCTGTAATTCAAAAAGCAACGCGTTTAATCTTAGTGACTCGGTGTGCTTTTCAAGAGCAATACTGGTGAAATCAACAAAAAAATCTATTAATTCTAAATCTTGTGGTGTCGGTGACTTTGCGCTGTCATGATAAATTGCAAAAGTGCCTAATATGTCTGATTTTGTTGAAATTATGGGGGTAGACCAACATGACCTTAAACCATAACTTAACGCCAATGCTCTATAATCATCCCATAATGGCGATGTTGAAATATCTGCGGCTATAATGCGTTTTTTTTCATAGGCTGCAGTACCGCATGAACCGACAGTTGGCCCTATTTTCACACCATTAATTGCTTGGCAGTAACCCTGTGCAATATTAGGTGCCGCGCTATGAAATAGCTGCTCTCCTTTGAGCGTTAATATAGAGCACTTTGCAGAGGAGTCTTCAATAAGCTCCTCAATAGATAAACAAATATTTTCCAGTACCTCATCAAGTGGCGCACCGAGTGCTATTTTCGATAATATACTTTGTTGCTGAGAAAGCAGCTTTCTGACTCTCATTATTTCAATCAAATTATATTCCTCAACAATCACTAACGCTAAATGCGTCGCTCTATTTTAGGGCCTGTTTATAATAATTTATTATAGTCTTTTGACTATACATAATATTGAAATCAGCATCTATGCTATTTTCGTCTATTTCACGAGCGTTTGCCATTCAATACAAGGTGGCGATTTGAAATGTACTTATCAACAAATCATTTATTTACATACCATCTGTAAATACCCTTTATTAAATACTTTGTTACTTAAAAGTACTGTTTAAAATCATCAAGCTATTTATAATAGCTAAAACATAAATAATCGATGAGGTTAGTGTGCAAATAACACAAGGTATGGAATATTTTTTTTCAGGGTTTAAGTTAATTAGTCAAAAAGGGCTAAAACGCTTTGTACTTATACCCCTACTTATTAATATTTTATTATTTGGTAGCTCCTTATTCTTTTTATTTGGCTGGCTTAGTGATGGCTTTAATGCCGTAAACGCCATGCTCCCAGAATGGCTAAGTTGGCTCGAATGGTTAATGTGGCCAATTGCTGTGCTGGTGGTGCTGTTTAGTTACAGTATGTTATTTACCGTTATTACTAACTTTATCGCCGCACCTTTTAATGGCTTACTAAGTGAAAAGGTAGAGCTTTACTTAACTGGTCAAAAAATTAACGACGA
Organism: Pseudoalteromonas sp. ND6B; assembly: GCF_000764215.1. Lineage (NCBI taxonomy): Bacteria > Pseudomonadati > Pseudomonadota > Gammaproteobacteria > Alteromonadales > Pseudoalteromonadaceae > Pseudoalteromonas > Pseudoalteromonas sp. ND6B. The sequence goes on along the minus strand of NZ_JQFL01000057.1, from coordinate 133,525 downwards.
CGGATTAGCTGATTTAGTTAAAGATGTTCCGCGAATGCTGGGCCGGGAATGGACTAAGCTTTGCTACTACCTCCCACGCGCTATCGGCTTTTTTATTTTATTGTGGGTACTACCTGTAATAGGCCAAGTGCTATGGGTGCTTTTTACCTGCTGGATGTATGCGGTGCAATATAAAGATTATGCTTTTGATAATCACAAAATTAGCTTTACACAAATGAAAAATGACTTAAAAAGCAAACAAGGGTTATCTTATGGGTTTGGCTTTGCCGTGATGCTGCTAACCGCTATCCCATTTGTAAATTTAATTGTTATGCCTGTGGCGGTATGTGGTGCCACACGATTATGGGTTGAAAATTACCGACCACAATACCGTAGTTAAAATAAAAAATGGGCCACTTGGCCCATTTTTTATACTCGCTAATAGATTAACTATATAAGCTCTGTGGCACTTTAGTGACATTTAAGTGCACCGTTATTTCTTCACGATCATGGTATAAATGCTTAGCTTGAAGTTCATAGCTTATGCCGTACTTCGCCATTTCTTCTCTGATCATTTTTAAACATTCATACACACTATCAAAGCGTTTTTTCATCGGTAATTTCAGATTAAAAATAAGCTCTTTTGCATAAGCATTTACTGCCCAATCAATCATCAAGTTAGTCACTTTAGTCGGCTTTTCTACCATATCGCAAACCAACCAAGTGATGTTTCTTTTTTCTGGACGGTATTTAAAACCATCTTCTCTAAAATGCTTTACCTGACCCGTTTCCATTAAACTTTCGTTCATTGGGCCGTTATCTATCGCGCTAACAAACATACCACGGCGAACTAACTGATAAGTCCAGCCACCTGGGCATGCACCTAAATCAACGCTGCGCATCCCAGCTTGTACGCGTGACTCACGCTGTTGCTCAGGAATAAACACATTAAACGCTTCATCTAACTTAAGCGTTGAACGACTTGGGCCATCGCTTGGCATACGTAAACGTAAGATCCCCATAAAAAAAGGAGAGTTGTTATAACTATATGAGTAACCCACATACGCAGTATTATTAGCTAAAAACAGCACATGCATTACTGGGCGATTTGCTTTTGGCTCACGCAATACAGTGTTTTGTTTCTCGAGGGCTTTTTTAAGCGGGGTCGATATTTTTTTACAAAAAGTCAGTAACTCTTTGCCCTCGTTGGTATCGGGTGTTTCTACTCGTAGTTCAGAGCATAAAGTAAAATCTTTTGCGGCATCTACAATAGCGCCTACTCTATCTTCTACGGGCATATTTTCAATTAGGTTACCGGCAAACCATTGGCGTGCAAACACCATATTTTTAAAATCAACTTTTTTGATTATTTCGTCGCTGTGCTGCGCTTCAAAACATTCATAAATAACATAACCGGTATTTGGTTTTGCTTTTACATACCCACCAAATCCTTGTTCGGCAGCGTGAAACGTTATTTCAGCAGCGGCATCGTTTTCAAAACCACTACGACAGTAAATCACAACACTAGACATATTAACCCTTAAACTCTTTAAAACTTAAATCGTGCAACTTGCACTAAAATAACTATCCAACCAATAATAAAGCACAGCCCACCCAATGGGGTAATTGGGCCCAGCCACTTCAACCCTGTTAAGGCCAATAAGTATAAGCTGCCACTAAATAACAATGTACCGGCAATAAAAAAACCACCCGCCATACTGAGGTGCATACCCCACTTAATTAAAATAGCCACTGCAATTAACGCCAGCCCATGTACCATTTGATACTCAGCGGCGGTTTTAAAAATACCAATGGAGTACTCTGATAAACGACTTTTCAGACCATGAGCAGCAAATGCGCCCAGTATCACTGAAAGCATGCAAAAAAAGCTGCCTGCTAATAAAAATAGTTTAATCATGTTTATCCTCTTTTAAATTTTCAAGCGTATTCATTATAAAGCTTGCTGCCTGTATTGCCGCAGCATTCAGGTTTTGTTGCTCAGTCACGCCACTTTTTTTACGCGGTTTTAGTGAGTGGTCACCATCCGTTAACCATACATACTTTGGCTGCTTTGGCATGGCCATTGTGGCAAGCTCTTCGCGGGTGCCAAAGGTATCCCTTTCCCCCTGTAATACTAAAAAAGGACACGGTATGTCTGCAAAATGATCTGTACGCAGTTTTTCTGGCTTGCCCGGAGGATGAAACGGATAACCAAACGCAAGCACACCTAAAACAGGATGAGAGGTCGAACAGGCAAGCATCGATGCCATGCGCCCGCCCATTGATTTACCCCCTATAAATAGCGGTAAATTTGCATCAGCTTGAGTCACTATATGTTCAAAATAAGTAAGTAGTTTAGGCGCTCGCTCTGGTGGGCGACGTTTGTTAGTTTGTTTAGCAATTTGCATATATTCAAAATCAAACAAGCCAACGTCAATACTGTACTCACTAAGTTGTTTAGCCATGATTTGCATAAACTCAGAATCACTGCCAGCCCCTGCGCCATGAGCAAATATAAACTGTGCGATTGCCGGTTGCTGACTACTTCTAACCCATTCGATGCTCATTAATATTCTTGCTCCTGCTCAACTAAACTTAACATCCAGTCTTTAAACGATACAATTTTGCCTAACTCATTTTGTGACTCACGGATCACTAAGTAATAGGCATTCTTACTCTCTAAACTGTGATTGAACGGGATCACTAAACGTCCTGCATCAATATCTGGTTTTGCTAGTACGCTGTTACCAATTGCAACACCTTGGCCATGTACCGCAGCTTGTAACACCATAGAAGAATGACTAAATATAGGTCCTTGGTTAACTTGTACATTACGTACGCCGGCGGTTTTCATCCAGGTTTTCCAGTTTTTACGGGTGGTGTCATGTAGCAAGGTATGGTTTGCTAAATCACTGGGTTGGTTAAGCGCTCTGGGTCCATTTAACAGTAACGGGCTACATAACGGCACTAAATACTCAGTGTGCAGTTTATAGGCTTGCACCCCACTCCAATGACCGCGACCATAATAAATTGAAATATCAACATCGTCTGTTAACGAGTTTTCATCCTGATCTTGGGCTTTAATTCGCACATCAATTTCTGGGTGTAATTCGTTAAATAAGCTCAATCGAGGAATGAGCCATTGAATCGCAAAACTGGGGGTTAAACTTACGGTTAACGAGCCTTTGGCACCACGGGCTAGTAGCTTTTCAGTTGCATCTATTAGCTGAGTAAAAATCTCTTTAATATCTAAAAAGTAACCTTGGCCTTCTTCGGTTAATAATAACGAGCGATTTTTACGTAAAAACAGCTTTAAGCCTAAATGCTCTTCAAGCGTTTTTATTTGATGACTCACCGCAGCTTGCGTGACATACAACTCTTCTGCGGCTTTAGTAAAGCTTAAATGACGTGCTGCAGCTTCAAAAGCTTTCAGCGCGTTTAATGGAGGAACTCGTCTTGACATGGCAACCAAGCTTAGAATTAGTTTTTCTTATGCGGTGAATTATATACCTATGCTAGGAAAGAGTATATTCAAGCCATAAAAAAAGCGACCTAAGTCGCTTTTTAAAGTGCTAATCAACTTTATAAATCGCTAGCACTGGTATCAAGAGGGGCAAAGCTCTTGATTAAATCATCCACCGCTTTCATTTGCGATAAGTACCCTTCTAACTTGCTCAATGCTAATGCACAGGGGCCATCACATTTTGCTTCATTTGGATTGGGGTGCGCTTCAATAAATAAGCCTGCAATACCCAGTGCCATACCGCTTCGAGCAAGTTCGGCAGCTTGGGCACGACGACCATCGGCTGAGTCTGCTCGACCGCCAGGACGCTGCAGTGCATGAGTTGCATCAAATATAACGGGAGCCATGGTTTTCATATCATCCATACCTAGCATATCAACCACCAGGTTATTATAGCCAAAGCTTGAACCACGTTCACATAAGGCCACATTATTATTTCCGGCTTCATTAAATTTAGTAATGATATGACGCATTTCATGCGGAGCTAAAAACTGTGGTTTTTTCACATTAATGATCGCGCCTGTTTTAGCCATTGCAACCACTAAGTCTGTTTGACGAGCCAAAAACGCTGGTAGCTGAATAACATCAACAACCTCTGCAACCGGTGCTGCTTGATGAGGTTCATGCACATCGGTGATAAGCGGAATATTAAAGGTATTTTTAATCTCTTCAAATATCTTTAAGCCTTCTTCCATGCCTGGACCACGGTAAGAATTGATGGACGAGCGATTGGCTTTATCAAATGACGCCTTGAATACATAAGGAATATTTAATTTAGTGGTCACTTCAACATAATGCTCGGCAATACGCATCGCTAAGTCGCGTGATTCAAGCACATTCATGCCACCAAATAAAACAAAAGGTTTATTATTTGCCAGTTCTATTTGATTAATATTTATAACTTGGTTGTTCATTTTAATTCCTTATGGTGCAACTGCTTGCATCATTAATCCACAAATATACGCCATATATGTACCTACACCATAGCCAAGTACAGCTAATAATACGCCGACCGGTGCCAGTGACGGATGAAACGCAGCGGCCACAACAGGGGCAGAAGCTGCGCCACCTACATTGGCCTGTGAGCCAACAGCCATATAAAATAACGGCGCTTTAATTAATTTAGCCACAATGAGCATTAAGCTTGCGTGAGTTAACATCCAAATTGCACCAATAACAAAATACATCGGTGAATCAAAAATCGCCATTACATTCATATGCAGGCCAATCGATGCCACTAAAATATACAAAAAGGCTGACGCCACTTTCGATGAACCAAACGCCTCAATATGGCGTACTTTGGTAAACGATAAGCAAATACCTATCGTCGTTGATATAACAATAAGCCAAAAGAACTTACTGTTTAAACTGTATTCTTTTGCCCACGCATAATTATTGGCAAAGAAGGGCCCTAAAATATCTGCACAAAAGTGCGCTAAACCGGTAATACCAAAGGCAATAGCAATAATCATCATGTAATCATTTAGCGTTGGCATACGCGCATGCTCTGCATGGTATTTTTCAACACGTTGCTTTAAGTCTTCAATCGCGGTGGTATCTGCACCGGCTTTAGCGTCAATCGCTTTATGATTAGCTGCCATTAATAATAATACTGCCATCCATAAATTAGCCACTATCACATCCACGGTGACCATGGCTGAGAAAATATCGCCACCCACTTCAAACATTTCTTTCATAGATGCTTGGTTTGCACCGCCACCAATCCAGCTGCCTGCAATGGTTGTCATACCACGCCAAACAGCGTCAGGGCCATGTCCCCCTACCGCTTCTGGATAAACAGCACTCATTATTAAAATAGCTAATGGGCCACCAATCACAATACCTACGGTGCCGGTTAAAAACATAATTAATGCTTTAGGACCTAAATTAATAATCGCTTTTAAATCAATACTGATGGTAAGCAAAATTAAACACGCTGGCAGTAAATATCGCGAAGCGACGTAATATACGTTAGATTGAGAACCATCAACAATACCAAAGGTATTTAACAATGACGGCAAAAAATAACACAGCAATAATGCCGGTACATATTTATAAAATGCCACAAGACCTGGGCGTTGACTATTTGAGGTTTTGAAAATAAACCCTAAAATAATCGCCAATAAACCAAGTACAACGGCATCATTGGTAATTAATGCAGTTTGGGGATCAGCCATAACATTTCCTATTTTTTATTCTTAGTGGTGAGTTTTATGATTGTCTTCAAGTTCTTCAATTTGATGTAGAATGATTTCAATAGCAGGATCATCAGGACATTCATCAACAAAAAACTGTAAATCATCTCGTGCCATTTTAGGGCAGCCAAGCTGATTTAGTAAATAACCTCTGTCGCGTCGCTCATAGGGATCATCACCTAACATTTCCATTAATAAATCGACGCAAGTTAATGCATGACCAAATTTATTTTCACTAATGAAAGACCATTTTTGCTGCGCTAAAAATAATTTATACACTTCGTCTTCAAAAATAAGCTCTAAAGGCTCTTGTTCTTGAGGATTTTCTTCATCAATATTTTCAGGAATGATGTACCAACTTTGTTGGCCACTGCTAGGGTCGACAAGATAACCCTCTTCATCACTCATTGCGACGTGAATGCCCACTTCGCCTTGAGTTATGCTTACACTGGCATCGAGTTTAGCATGCTGTAAAAAGTGGCATAACAAAATAGCTAAGGTTGTCGGTGTGCCACTGCGCATACACAAGGTGTAGCTGATGCTATTTAACTTATACTCAGGAACTTTCAAGCTTGATGCACTAAATAGCCACTCACTATAAAAGCTATCAAGTAGTTTATCTAGGCGATCGTGTTCGTCCGGCATCTGCTGACAAATAGACTCTATTTGCTGCTCAAACGCAGTGAGTATTTCAAGACTTGGTGTTAAGTCAATTTGAGGGTCCCATTTAGCTTCCGCTTTGATACAACGATATATAGCCGGCGGCAAAAAATCATCGTAAGCATCTTCTATATAAGATTCATCGTGTTCATCAAACCCGAGGGTGGTCATTCATACTACAACATTCTAGAAAACGAGGACGTAGTTTACCTAATTTTAAAGCTAGATACCAATAATCAGAAATGAATTGAAGAGGTAAGCTTTACACCTTTGGTGTGCAAAGCTTAAATAGGCATTGTTAATTATAACAACAGCGGGGCTTTCGCTGTTGCTAAGTAACCAATAGCTAAAATAACAGCGGTGTTAAGTACTAAAAATACGACTTTTGGAACGGTTGTCGTTTGTTTAGCGCTAATAATACCCACAACAATATAAACGATAACTAGAATAATTTTTTCTAATAACCAAAGCTGCTCTAATGGGTTTATTTTAGCCATTGCCATTAAGCCGATGGCTGAGACAATTAATAAAGTGTCTATACTGTGGCTACCAATAAAAACCAATTTATTTTTGGCAAGGCTGCCACTGCCCATACGAGAAAAAGAACGTACGTAAAATAAAATAATACTCACTAGCGCAATGGCCATGTGTGAGTGTTTTAATGCTAAATAATCCATATGTATTGTTACTTCTGTTTAGTTATGTGTTTTGTCAGGAAAGCGTAAAAGTACCGCTTCGAGGTCTTCAAGTTTATCATTAAATACATCAACAAGTTTAGGATCAAAATGCGTTCCTTTATTTGCGTTGATCTCCGCAACCGCTTCTTCAAGTGTCCACGCACCTTTATAACAACGTTTATGGCGCAGTGCATCATACACATCAGCCAATGCCACTATTCTGGCAAAAATATCAATACGCTCCCCCTTTAATCCACTAGGGTAACCAGAACCATCCCACTTTTCGTGGTGCTGCTGTGCGATTAATGCCCCTGCGCTGACTATTTTACGCGGTGAATCTTTCAAAAATAGCATAGCCTTTGCCAGCATGAGTTTTCATAACTTCCCACTCTTCGCTATTTAACTTGCCAGGCTTATTTAAAATTGCATCCGGAATACCTATTTTACCCACATCATGTAAAGGCGATGCAAAGCGAATTAAATTCGCTTGCTCTTCAGATAACCCGTAGGCTAATGCTAATTCATAGCAAATATAAGCAACCCGTTTTACATGATTACCCGTTTCGCACGAGCGCTGTTCAACGGCTTCACTTAAACGATAAACAAGCTCTTGTTGTGTGGCTTCAACTTCAGTATGTAACTGCACATTTTCAAATGCCAACTGCACATTTTGAGAAAAGATTTCAATTAGGTTTCGTTGTGTATCCGTCAACTTTGACGGCACACCTGATACAAACAACATTGAATTATGGTTAAATTTACTGCTGCAATAAGCAAACAAATAATCATCTCTGTACACAATTGCTTTGTTAGCAAGGGCCTCTTGGCATGCTAACAGTTGGTCTTCTGCTAGTACGGTTTCTAGCTCTTCTCCCTCGCGCTTAGCAAAATCGCCGGTACCAGAGCAAACAATCAGTTTTTTATTCATCTCCTCTGACGGATTTTGTGCAACTAAGGTGGTGGCATACATGGCTTCATCAGCAACGTTTAGTAAAGAAGTAAGCTGCTGCATCACGCCTTCAATAAAGTTATCCATTGAATGGGTTGCAAAAATATTGCGCGAAGCGGTGATTATTTTTTCTAGCCCTTCACGCGATTGCTCAATCGAAATAATATCGCGATACGAGCGAAGACTTGCCATCATAACGGTGAATAATTTTTGTGCGGTAAGTTCTGTTTTAGATTTATAGTCATTAATATCGTAATTTACGATTACTTGGCGCTCGGGTGCTTGGCCTGGCTGCCCGGTTCGTAGAATAATGCGAATATAATTATTTTTAACGGTATCACGAATGTATTTTGCTACTTGCAAACCCGCATCGTCTGTTTCCATAACAACATCGAGTAGGATGATGGCCGCATCAGGATGATCATCAATCAACTTTTTCGCTTCTGCGCCGGAATAAGCACTAATAAACTCCAAACGTCTATCTTGAAACTTAAAATCACTCAACGCTAAACGCGTAACAGCATGAACCTCGGGTTCATCATCAACAATTAGAACTTTCCATGTTCCTTGCTCTTCACTTACTACTTCAGGTGGTTGTTCATTTGAAAATAAAAAATCTTCCATCACAAAGAGTTCCTTAAAACATATGCAAACAAACAACGGGGCTATTTTTAATAAGTTAAGGCCATTGTCCGAAAGTTACGCGGTCGTTATTACCAAGATCTTTCACTGTGCTTACATTTATAAACGCCATTTGGTTGAATATATGGCGAACAGCTGCACTTTGCTCAAATCCGTGTTCAATTAAAAGATAGCCATTAGAATGTAAATAGTCACGTGATTGTGTAATTATTTGTTTAATATCAGCTAATCCAGCATCATCTGCAACCAATGCAGACAAAGGCTCAAAGCGCACATCACCTTGGTGCAAGTGTTTATCGTTATATTCTATATAGGGAGGGTTGGTTACAATTAGATCAAATTTTTTATTATTTAACGCGCTAAACCAATTGCTTTGTTCAACACACACATTATTTATCGCTAATCGTTTTTGATTACGTTTGGCCAGTGCCACCGCATCATCAATACGATCAACGGCAATAATATCCCATGTAGGCATTTCACTACCAAGCGCAAGTGCAATTGCTCCAGTGCCTGTGCCCAAATCGAGCACTTTGGCGTCATTTGGTACATTACATGAAAGCGCAAGCTCAACTAAGGTTTCTGTATCAGGGCGAGGAATGAGTGTTGTTGGATTTACTTCAAGCTGTAAACTCCAAAACTCACGATACCCTGTAATGTGCGAAACAGGCTCGCCGTTTAAACGACGCTCACATGCACGCTCAAACGCTTGTGATTGCTCATCCGTTAATTGTTTTTCTGGCCAAGTAAATAAATAACTACGTGGCTTTTGTAAAATATTAAGCAGTAGTACTTGAGCATCTAACTTTGCGCTATCACTACTTGATGCTAATAAATTAGCACCGGTAGTAATAGCGTTTTCAACAGTGAGGTTCACGATTAATCGTCGCCCATCGCTGCTAATAAGTCGGCCTGATGCTCTTGCATTAGCGGCTCAACCACAGCGCCTAAATCACCAGCTACCACTTCGTTTAAACGATAAAGCGTTAAGTTAATACGGTGATCGGTAATACGCCCCTGCGGATAGTTGTATGTGCGAATACGCTCAGAACGATCGCCACTGCCCACTAAATTACGACGTTCAGACGCCTCAGCTGCATGACGTTTTTCATCTTCAGCCTGTTGCAAACGCGCTGCCAATACCGACATCGCTTTTGCACGGTTTTTATGTTGAGAACGCTCATCTTGACACTCAACCACAACACCGGTTGGTAAATGAGTAATACGAATGGCAGAGTCGGTTTTATTAACGTGCTGACCACCGGCGCCCGATGCTCTAAAGGTATCAACTTTAATATCGGCGGTATTAATTTCTATGGCTTCGGCTTCTGGCACTTCTGCCATGACAGCAACAGTACAGGCTGAGGTATGTACGCGCCCTTGTGACTCAGTTTCTGGGACGCGCTGTACACGGTGCACGCCTGATTCAAATTTTAATTGCCCATACACACCTTCACCGCTGATGTTAGCAATTACTTCTTTGTAGCCGCCATGTTCACCTTCGTTGGTCGTCACAACTTCTACTTTCCATTTTTTTGTTTCTGCGTAGCGGCTGTACATTCTAAACAAGTCGCCAGCAAAAATAGCGGCCTCGTCGCCCCCTGTTCCGGCGCGAACTTCTAAAAACACGTTGTTATTGTCTTTCGGATCTTTAGGCAACATAAGCACTTGAATGTCGTCTTCTAAAGTCGAAATTTGTGCTTTTGCTTCTTTATATTCTTCTTGTGCCATTTCGCGCATTTCAGGATCTGAATCTTTTAGCATTTCTTCAGCGCTACTCAAGTCTTCTTGTGCTTGCTGGTATGCTAAAAACGTTTTCACCACTTCTTCAAGCTCAGAGTATTCTTTTGAAAGAGTACGAAAGCGGTTTTGATCACTAATGACCGATGGGTCACTTAGTAGCGCTTGAACTTCTTCATAGCGCTCAACTAAGGTTTCTAATTTACGATAAACGGACTCTTTCATTTAACTGTTATTCCTGATCTATACCTAACATTTTTTTCAATTGGTTTAACTGAGCCACTTCACCTTTTTTCGCTGCATCTTGGATGGCACGGGTAGGCGCGTGCATTAAGCGATTGGTTAATTTATTGGCCAGCTCTAAAATTACTTTTTCTGCGTCTTTACCTGTATTTAGCTGACTAAGCGCCCTATCTACAAGTTCTGCTTTTGTTGTTTGTACATCATTACGGTAGTGGCGAATTAAATCCACTGAATCAAGCGAGCGCAACCACATACAAAACTCTTTGGTGCGCTCACTAATAATAATTTGTGCTTGCTCTGCCGCTTGCTCACGAGCAGCCATGTTTTCACTAACAATGGCTTGTAAGTCATCGACCGAGTACAAGTAGGCGTCGTCGAGCTCACCGACTTGGCTTTCAATATCGCGTGGTACAGCTATATCAATAAACAGCATCGGCTTATAGCGGCGTTGTTTCAGTGCTTGCTCAACTACACCTTTACCAATAATGGGCAAAGTGCTGGCGGTGGAGCTAATCACAATATCAGCTTGATGCAAACGTTCAGGCAATTGTGCCAACGCAATAACATCGGCTGATACTTCATCGGCTAAACTGCGCGCTCTTTCTATTGTTCTGTTGGCAACAGTAATTTTTTGCGGCTCATTTTGGTATAAATGTTTTGCTACCAGCTCTATGGTTTCACCGGCACCAATGAGTAACACCTTGGTTTTATCCAGCTTTCCATAAATATGCTTTGCTAAATTAACCGCCGCAAAGGCAACCGATACAGCACTGGCACCAATGTTGGTTTCGGTACGGACTTCTTTTGCCACCGAAAACGTTTTTTGAAACAAACGGTCAAACGTAACGCCCACCGCATCATGGGTTTTGGCACTATTATAGGCTTGTTTTATTTGCCCTAAAATTTGTGGTTCGCCTAACACCAGCGAGTCAAGCCCACAGGCTACACGCATCAAATGATTTATTGCAGCGCTGTCTTCATGACAGTAGATATTTTTACTCAGTTCATGTTCATCTAAACCATGGAAACTGGCCAACCATTGCAACAATGTTTGGGAATTTTGCTGTGCAAGGCTACAATACACCTCAGTGCGATTACAGGTAGAGACAATAACCGCTTCATTAAAGTCGGCATGGCCACTTAATTGTTGTAGCGCCTCTGAAATTTGCTCAGGCGAAAAGGCCACTTTTTCTCGTAATTCTACGGATGCGGTTTTGTGATTAATACCAAGTGCTATTATGGTCATATCTGCCAAATATTGCTGAGCCCTACTACATAGGCGGCAATTTTATCAAAAATCTCAGGAATATGGAAAGTAAGGAACAACATTTGACTCGACAATATTTGATTTTAACACTGCTATTTGTATTTTTAACCGGCTGCGCAAGTAAAAACAATTACAAAACAGAGCTTTACGAAGACTGGAAGTTACGCCTTGGCGAGCAAAAAACTTGGCAAGTAGACGGTAAACTTGCGTTTATTAGCCCAGATGAGCGCCAATCTGCCAACTTAAATTGGCAACAAACACAAAATAGTAATTATTTAGTGTTAACCACGTTTATTGGCACACGGATTTTATCGCTTAAACAAACCGCTGTCGGCGCCGAATTAATCTTTGATGACCAACCGTATTTTGATAGTAACGCCAGTGCACTTTTACAACGTTTAACAGGGTTTACTTTACCGGTTAATAACGCAGGCCCATGGTTAAAAGCTACCATTGACGATCACACCTTAGAAATTGATCAGTTAGGGCGTGCTAAAAGCGTGTTATGGTTTGATGATAATGGTAAAAAGTGGCAAATAAGTTACACAAGTTACGTCCAAAAATACGGTTTTTGGTTACCGAATGCTTTAACCTTAACCCACGAAAAGATTAAAATTAAAATCAAACTCTATGACTGGCAGTTTAACTAACTATGTATACTCACTCTGAATTTTCGCTGATTGCCCCAGCTAAGCTTAATTTATTTTTACACATTAATGGCCGCCGTGATGATGGTTACCATGAATTAGAAACTTTATTTACGTTTTTAAATTATGGTGACGAGCTCCATTTTAAACTAAGCACGGATACTCTTATAAGTATTAGCGGCGACACCAATGGCATTGCGCTAACCGACAATTTGATTTACAAAGCGGCGTTATTATTACAAACCCACTGTAAAGTGGATATGGGTGCAAAAATAAATTTAACTAAACGCTTACCCATGGGGGGAGGTGTTGGAGGCGGTTCATCCGATGCTGCATCAACGCTTTTAGCTCTTAATACGCTTTGGAATACAGCCCTATCTTTAGATGAACTGGCTGATTTAGGCCTGAAACTCGGTGCTGATGTGCCTGTGTTCATTAAAGGTAAAAGTGCCATAGCACATGGCATTGGCGAGCAATTAGAGTACCTAGAACTGCCGCCGAAGTGGTATTGTGTTGTCTTCCCAAATCAACATGTCAGCACAGCACAAATATTTACTCACCCAGATTTAAAACGTGATACACCAAAACTTTCTGGCGACTGGCAACAGCAAATTTTAACCAACGATTGTGAGCCTTTAGTGAAAAAGCTGTGCCCCGAGGTTGAAAAAACCCTGCAGTGGTTGCTAAAATACGCTCCATCAAAGATGACCGGAACAGGTTCATGTTGTTTTGTTGAATTTGCTAGCCAAGTTCAAGCACAAGATGTACTTGCTAACCTCCCCCATACTTGGCAGGGTTTTATCGCATCCAGCGTTAGTACCTCTCCTGCTCATACGGAGTTAGCCGCCATCATTGATAAATGAAGTAACGTACAAGTAATCATAAGTTAACCTACTTTGTTCACTCAATGTAAGTTAGTCCAAAAATTCAGTGCCTGAGGAACCCTACCGTGCCTGACATGAAGCTCTTCGCTGGTAACGCAACACCTGACCTAGCTCAAAAAGTTGCAAAACGTTTATATATTGAATTAGGCGATGCTGTTGTTGGCCGTTTTAGTGACGGTGAGATCAGTGTTCAAATTAATGAAAATGTTCGTGGCTCGGATGTTTTTATCTTGCAATCAACCTGCGCCCCTACTAACGATAACCTGATGGAACTTATCGTTATGGTTGATGCGTTACGCCGTGCATCTGCCGGTCGTATCACTGCTGTTATCCCTTATTTTGGTTATGCTCGTCAAGATCGTCGCGTACGTTCTGCCCGTGTACCAATTACAGCTAAAGTGGTTGCGGATTTCTTATCAAGTGTAGGTGTTGACCGCGTTCTTACGGTTGATTTACACGCTGAGCAAATCCAAGGCTTCTTTGATGTACCAGTGGATAACGTATTTGGTAGCCCTGTACTATTAGAAGATATGAAAAACCGCGACTTTGATGACGTGGTTGTTGTATCACCTGATATTGGTGGCGTGGTGCGTGCCCGTGCAATTGCAAAACTATTAAACGATACCGACTTAGCAATTATCGATAAACGTCGCCCTCAAGCTAACGTTTCTCAAGTAATGCACATTATTGGTGACGTTGAAGGCCGCGATTGTATTATTGTTGATGACATGATTGATACCGGTGGTACATTGTGTAAAGCCGCTGAAGCCCTTAAAGAGCATGGTGCTAAACGTGTATTTGCTTACGCTACTCACCCTATTCTTTCTGGTACAGCTGCAGAAAACTTACGTAACTCTGTGATTGACGAAGTGATTGTAACTGACTCAATTCCACTGTCTGACGAACTAAAAGCGCTTGATATTGTTAAAGTATTAACGCTTGCAGATATGTTAGCAGAGACTATTCGTCGCATTAGCAACGAAGAATCTATCTCGGCAATGTTTGAACACTAAAGTTAAACATTAATGAGTATAAAAGCGCCTTTTGGCGCTTTTTTTGTAAGCGATGTTTATTTTATAAACCCGCAGTGGTATGATAGCGCGCCTTTTGGCTAGGGACCTTGGTCGCAAAGGCCCTAACACTTTTAATTATTGGAGACATCATGTCTAACACAACTTATACTTATGACGCTGAACTTCGCGTAGAAACTGGTACTGGTGCGAGCCGCCGCCTACGTCGCGAAGACAAAGTGCCGGCAATCCTTTATGGAGCTGATAAAGAAGCGGTATCGCTTACTTTTGCTCATAAAGATATGATCAAAGCACAAGAAGACGAAGGCTTTTACACTCACATCCTTACATTAAATGTAGGTGGCGAGAAAGTTGAAGCAATCTTAAAAGATATCCAACGTCACCCTTTCAAGCCTAAGCTTACTCACCTTGATTTCCAACGTGTAGACGCAACTCATAAACTAGTAACTAAGGTTCCTTTACACTTCATCGGTGAAGAGAAAGTAACTAAGTTAGGTGCAACTGTTGTTCACCAGTTAACTGAAGTTGAGATTTCTTGTCTTCCTAAGTCACTTCCAGAATTCATCGAAGTAGACGTATCTGATCTTGTTGCTGGTGATTCAATCCACCTTACAGATCTTGCGTTCCCTAAAGGTGTTCAATCTGTTGAGCTTGGTAAAGGCGAAGGCCACGATCAGTCTATCGTTACTATCAAAGCTAACAAAGCAGCTCCAACTGAAGACGACGCTTCAGACGCTGCAGAATAATATTTAAGGTCTCGCACCTTGAATTCTATTCAAATGCTTGTGGGCCTGGCTAATCCAGGCCCCGAATACGCAAATACACGCCACAACGCAGGTGCTTGGTTCATTCAAGAACTCGCTGCACGCTACAACTGCACGCTAAAACACGACCCTAAATATCACGGCCTTACTGGCAAAGTGATTATTCAAGGCAAAGAATTCAAATTACTGATCCCCACCACTTACATGAACTTAAGTGGCAAAGCGGTGAGTAGTTTAGCCAATTTTTTTAAAATCCCCGTGGAAGACATACTTGTTGCCCATGATGAATTGGATTTAGACCCGGGCGTTGCTAAATTAAAAAAAGGCGGCGGACATGGCGGTCATAATGGCTTAAAAGACATTATTGCAAAAATGGCAAATCAAAAAGACTTTATGCGCTTACGCATAGGTGTAGGTCATCCAGGACATCGCGAAATGGTCACCGGTTGGGTGCTTGGTAAAGCAGCCAAAGACGATCAAGAAAAAATGGATGCCGCAGTTGATGAAGCAGTTCGTTGTATGGAAATACTTGCTAAAGACGGTGTGTTAAAAGCACAAAACAGACTACATTCGTTTAAACCCTAATTTTTGGGTATACGGTCGCACGTATTAAACGAATCTAAACAAGGTATCTTACTATGGGTTTTAAATGTGGCATCGTTGGCTTGCCTAATGTTGGTAAATCAACACTTTTCAATGCATTGACTAAAGCGGGTATTGAAGCCGCTAACTTTCCTTTTTGTACCATTGAACCTAATACAGGTGTGGTACCGGTGCCAGATCCTCGCCTAGACGAACTTGCTAAAATTGTTAACCCACAACGTATTCTTACAACCAGTATGGAATTTGTGGATATTGCAGGTTTAGTTAAAGGTGCATCGAAAGGTGAAGGCCTAGGCAATCAGTTTTTAGCAAATATCCGTGAAACAGATGCGATTGGCCATGTAGTTCGTTGTTTTGAAGATGAAAACGTTATTCACGTAGCGGGTACTATCGACCCTGCTGACGATATTGACGTGATCAACACCGAGCTAGTACTTGCTGATATGGACAGTGCCGATAAAGCAATGTTCCGTAATGCAAAAAAAGCAAAAGGTGGCGATAAAGACGCAAAAGAGCAAAATGCGGTACTTGAAAAAGTAAAAGTGCATCTTGATGAAGGCTTAACTTTACGTTCTTTAGCGCTAACAAAAGAAGAAAAAGCAGCCATTGCGCCTATTAACTTCTTAACTATTAAGCCAACTATGTATATTGCTAACGTGGCTGAAGACGGATTTGAAAATAACCCATTGCTAGATCGTGTCCGTGAAATAGCGGCTGCTGAAGATGCGGTTGTTGTGCCTGTGTGTGCAGCTATCGAATCTGAGCTATCTGAGCTTGACGAAGAAGACAAATTAGAGTTTATGGCTGACCTTGGTCTTGAAGAGCCAGGACTTAACCTTGTTATTCGTGGTGGCTATGAGCTACTACATTTGCAAACCTACTTTACTGCGGGTGTTAAAGAAGTACGTGCATGGACTATCCCAGTGGGTGCAACAGCACCACAAGCAGCGGGTAAAATTCATACCGACTTTGAACGTGGCTTTATCCGCGCACAAACAATTGCTTTTGATGACTTTATTGCATTTAAAGGTGAAAGCGGTGCAAAAGAAGCAGGTAAAATGCGTCAAGAAGGTAAAGAATACATTGTTAAAGATGGCGATGTAATGAACTTCTTGTTCAATGTATAATTAAACACTGCACCACCTTGAGTGGCTAATTGTTTTAAAAGGCTCGTTTTTACGGGCCTTTTTTATTTTCAGCCGAATATTAGTCTACCCTAGTAATAAGCTTTCAAACGTAAAGCAAAGCTAAAATTATAATACTCAGCTCATAAGGAGTGTTAAAAAAGCAACGTTTTAATTAAAAAGTAGCCGGTTAGCCTATTTTTCCTGCAAACAAACCAACTTAAGTGTTTTTTTGCAAAAAAGGTGTTGACGAATTTGGGGCATATCAGCATAATACGCCCCGCACTCAGCGATGAAGTGTTAACAAAAAAGATGGCTAAGTAGCTCAGCTGGTTAGAGCACATCACTCATAATGATGGGGTCACAGGTTCAAATCCCGTCTTAGCCACCATTTATTTTTTGTTGCTCAATGAAGAGTTTAAAATAACTACCATTTCTTTGATTAATTCAAAGTGATAATGCGGGAGTGGCGGAATTGGTAGACGCGCTGGATTTAGGTTCCAGTATCTTAGGATGTGAGAGTTCAAGTCTCTCCTTCCGCACCATATTCTTGATAAGAATTAAAACTATCAATTGTTTATTGTTGGGATATCGCCAAGCGGTAAGGCACCAGGTTTTGATCCTGGCATTCCCAGGTTCAAATCCTGGTATCCCAGCCAACAATGGCTAAGTAGCTCAGCTGGTTAGAGCACATCACTCATAATGATGGGGTCACAGGTTCAAATCCCGTCTTAGCCACCATTTCTTTTTTAGAAGTGGCTCTGCAAGAGTTAAATTGCAGCTCAATGAAGAGCTTAAAATAACTACCATTTCTTTGATTAATTCAAAGTGATATGCGGGAGTGGCGGAATTGGTAGACGCGCTGGATTTAGGTTCCAGTATCTTAGGATGTGAGAGTTCAAGTCTCTCCTTCCGCACCATATTCTTTGATAAGAATTAAAATTATCAGCAATTTCTTAGTTGGGATATCGCCAAGCGGTAAGGCACCAGGTTTTGATCCTGGCATTCCCAGGTTCAAATCCTGGTATCCCAGCCAACTTCTTCTACCAAAGAATGTTGAATTAAGAAATACTCTGTTAGGAGTATAAACATAAATTTTTATGCGGGAGTGGCGGAATTGGTAGACGCGCTGGATTTAGGTTCCAGTATCTTAGGATGTGAGAGTTCAAGTCTCTCCTTCCGCACCACATTCTTGATAAGAATTAAAATTATCAGCAATTTCTTAGTTGGGATATCGCCAAGCGGTAAGGCACCAGGTTTTGATCCTGGCATTCCCAGGTTCAAATCCTGGTATCCCAGCCAACTTCTTCTACCAAAGAATGTTGTATAAGAATAAGAACTGCGGGAGTGGCGGAATTGGTAGACGCGCTGGATTTAGGTTCCAGTATCTTAGGATGTGAGAGTTCAAGTCTCTCCTTCCGCACCATGTTCTTAAGTAGAACTAAAACTCATCCAAATTTAGAGTTGGGATATCGCCAAGCGGTAAGGCACCAGGTTTTGATCCTGGCATTCCCAGGTTCAAATCCTGGTATCCCAGCCAATTTGCACACTTTTTTGATTGCCCCCCACATTAGCTTCAAAATCACTAATATTTTTACTTTTATAATCCAATACCACATTTTTTCAGATATAAAAAAAGACCCAAATTTGAGCCTTTTCATCAACTAACTAAGCTCACCACTTATTGCGTATTTTAATACCCAGTTTTTTACCGGCCCTGTATTATTAGCTAACTTTAAAAATGTGCTGCGCGCCCATTTTAATGGGGCTATTTGGTTTGAGAAACCAAAGTAGCAAGCATCCATCATACTCATCATTAATAAATTAGCGTTACGACGACTACGTTCGTACTCTTTAAGCATTAGCGGGCAACCTACATCATCAGCTGTACGCAACACTTCAGCTAAGGCAGCCACATCTTGAAAGCCTAAATTAACGCCCTGTCCTGCCAGAGGATTAATGGTGTGCGCCGCATCACCCACTAAAACGAGTCGCCCTTGTGAATAATTATTGGCATGCTGCCTTGCTAGAGGAAATATAGCATGACTTTGTACTTCAAAATCACCAGCAAGCTTTGGAAACTTTTCAATAATATGAGCCTTTAATTCGCTAGGTTGTAGGGCTTTAAATGCTTTGAGGGTATTTGCATCGTCATACCAAATTAAATTTGCATAAGGTGCTTGCATAGGTAAAAACGCAACAGGCCCTGTAGGTGTAAACTGCTGCCATGTTTTAACTTGTTGTGGTGCATCGAGCTTTATTAGCACGCCCATACAATGCTGCTGATATTGCCACCCAGTTATACCAATATTGGCTTTGCTACGTAATTGTGATTGCCCACCATCGGCTGCAATGACTAAATCAGCAGTATAGCTTTGTTCGTTATAGTGCAAGGTAATGCTATCAGGGTTTTGCTCTATTGCAGTTAAAGCCGATGAAGGATTAATCATTTCAATATTATGCTGCCCAAATTGCTGCCATAAGCTTGCTTGAATTAACTTATTCTCGATTAAATGACCTAAATGCGTGGTATTGATGGCATGGCAATCAAATAATAAATGATCGTTACCACGCTCAAAAGCTTCTAATTGCTCATAGGGAGCGAGTCTATTTTCGCGCAGCAATGGCATAGCACCAAGCTGATCAAGCAGTTTTTCCGAAAAGCGGTTAATAGCTGATACACGTATATCAACTGCATCACTACTAAGCACTAGTGATGCATCTATTGGGTGTTTTTCAATAACACGTACGGCTTTACCTTGTTGCGCTAATTTAATAGCCATAGCGGCACCAACCATGCCGCCCCCTACTACAATTACATTATTTTTAGTCATGTTTTTCATCATTTTAATTCTGACTTAACTCTGCTTAGATTGTATCGTAATTAGTTTGCTCAGTGTGAGCGCTTCGCTTAATTCTATTATTAAACCCATACTATATTGATTTCAGATCACAAACATGAAATCTATACTTGGTTTTGAGCGTGTATCCAGCTAAAATACGCGTCCTTTAAGTCGAGCAAAATTTAATAATTGCGCCACTTATACCTGTTTCTAGCACATGTTTGTGCCACTATCGAATTGAACACGAGGCTATATTTCAATGAGCAAAAAGCTGCATATTAAAACCTGGGGTTGTCAGATGAACGAATACGACTCTCAGAAAATGGCTGATCTTCTAGATGCGACCAACGGCTATCAGCTAACTGAAGAAGCTGCTGATGCTGATGTTATATTACTTAACACCTGTTCAATTCGTGAAAAAGCGCAAGAAAAAGTATTCCACCAATTAGGTCGTTGGAAGTTATTAAAAGATGACAAACCAGACCTAATTATTGGTGTTGGCGGCTGTGTAGCATCGCAAGAAGGCGATTCAATTCGTCAACGCGCGCCGTTTGTCGATGTTATTTTTGGCCCACAAACATTGCACCGTTTACCTGAAATGATCAAACAAGTGCAAGGTAACAAAGGGTCATCAGTGGTTGATATTTCATTCCCAGAGATTGAAAAATTTGACCGTCTTCCTGAGCCAAAAGCAGAAGGTCCTTCTGCGTTTGTATCAATTATGGAAGGGTGTTCTAAATACTGTACTTTCTGTGTTGTACCTTACACGCGTGGTGAAGAAGTAAGTCGCCCTGTTGATGACGTGTTATTAGAGGTTGCACAGTTAGCCGAGCAAGGCGTACGTGAAGTTAACTTACTAGGTCAAAACGTAAATGCGTACCGTGGTGATACACACGATGGTGAAATTTGCTATTTCTCAGATCTAATTCGTTTAGTGGCTGCAATTGACGGGATTGACCGTATTCGTTACACCACTTCACACCCCGTTGAGTTTACGCCTGACATTATTGATGCGTATGCCGATGTACCTGAGCTGGTTGATCACTTACACCTTCCAGTACAAAGTGGCTCAGATCGTGTTTTAAACTTAATGAAACGCGGCCATACTGCACTTGAGTACAAATCAACTATTCGTAAGCTACGTAAAATTCGCCCTAACTTAAGTATGTCGTCAGATTTCATCATAGGTTTCCCAGGTGAAAGCAAGGCCGATTTTGAAGCGACCATGAACCTTATCAACGATATTGGTTTTGATATGAGCTTTAGCTTTATTTACAGTGCACGCCCAGGTACGCCAGCGGCCGATTTGCCAGATGACGTAACCGAGCAAGAGAAAAAAGAGCGCCTGTACTTATTACAAAACCGTATTACACAAATGGCACAGCAAATTAGCCGCCAAATGTTTGATACCGAACAACGTATTTTAGTTGAAGGTCCTTCTAAGAAGAACCCAATGGAATTACGTGGCCGAACTGAAAACAACCGTGTAGTTAACTTTGTTGGCCCACACACAGTGATCGGTCAGTTTGTTGATGTACGTATTACCGAGGCACTACCAAACTCTTTACGTGGCGATTTAATTCGTACAGAATCAGAAATGAACTTACGCCGCGAAATTGCCCCTTCTGCTATTTTAACCAAAGCAGCGAGTGAGCAAAAAACCGAGACAGCTAACGAAATTGGCGTTGCTACTTTCGTACCTTAGTTGCAAAAATTCATTGTGCCAGTTAACGCTGGCGCACTGTAATAGGAAGTAATTTTGAGTAATCAGTTAAAAACATTAGAGATTTATTTAGAACCTGCCGACAACAAACGCCTTTCTTCATTATGTGGCCCGTTTGACGAAAACATCAAACAAATTGAACGCCGTCTAGGTGTTGAAATTATTCATCGTGATAACTTTTTTAAAGTAACCGGTAAACTACACAGTAGCGCCGGCGCGGTAGAGATCTTAAAAAACCTTTATATTGATACTCAGCCTGTCCGTGGGGAAATTGGCGAAATTGAGCCTGACAACGTCCATTTAGCCATCACTGAGTCTAAAGCGCTTGAGCAAGACACCTCAAGTAGCGCCTACGGCAAAGAAATGATGATTAAAACCCGTCGTGGCGTTATTAAACCGCGTAACGATAACCAAGGCTTGTATGTTGCTAATATTTTGCACCACGACATTACCTTTGGTATTGGCCCTGCGGGTACAGGTAAAACCTATCTTGCCGTTGCGGCGGCAGTTGATGCACTAGAGCGCCAAGAAATACGTCGTATATTGCTCACTCGCCCTGCGGTTGAAGCGGGTGAAAAACTTGGCTTTTTACCCGGTGATTTAAGCCAAAAAATAGACCCTTACTTACGCCCACTTTACGATGCCTTATTTGAAATGCTTGGCTTTGAGCGTGTTGAAAAGCTGATTGAAAAAAACATCATCGAAATTGCGCCACTGGCTTATATGCGCGGACGCACACTTAATGATGCGTTTATTATTTTAGATGAAAGCCAAAATACCACCACAGAGCAAATGAAAATGTTCTTAACCCGTATTGGCTTTAATTCTAAAGCGGTGATCACCGGCGACATAACCCAAGTTGATTTACCTCGTGGCGCGCGCTCTGGCCTTCGTCATGCTATTGAAGTATTAGATGGCGTTGATGAAATTAGCTTTAACTTTTTCAAATCGCATGATGTAGTACGCCACCCTGTGGTAGCACGTATTGTTGAAGCCTATGAGCGCAACGATGAACGTGAGCGCCTTAAGCGATTAGAGAAACAACAAGCTAAAGAAGCGCTTGCCGCCCATGAGCAACCTGCGACTAAAGAGTAATACCGTGAAAACAGAACTTGATTTACAAATAGCGTGTGAGTTTGACAACTTACCCAGCCTTGAGCAGTTTGCAATGTGGGCCGATAAAGTACTTAGCCAATACCGCGATGAGTCTGAGCTGACCATTGTCATTAGCGATGAAGCACAGTCGCAACAGCTCAATAATGACTACCGTGGTAAAAATAAGCCTACCAACGTATTATCGTTTGAATTTGAAGCGCCACCGGGCATTGATATCCCACTTGTGGGTGACTTAATTATTTGTCCAGCCATCGTTTTGGCTGAGGCGCAAGAGCAAGAAAAGTCATTTCATGACCACTTTGCCCATATGGTTATTCATGGATGCTTGCATTTACTTGGATTTGACCATATAAAGAGTGAAGATGCGTTAGAGATGGAAAGTATAGAAAAGCAATTACTTGCTGAACTAAACATAGCAGACCCATACCGGGACGATATTTAAATAAACGGAGCAATTAGACGTAATGAGCGACGATAACTCGCAATCTAGCCAGGGTTCTTCTGGCAGGACTTGGCTGGGCCGTATAACCCACATGTTGCAAGGGGAACCCCAGAATAGAGAAGAGCTGGTTGAGGTGATTGCCGATGCCCAAGAGCGGGATGTAATCGATCCTGAAACCAAAGAAATGATTGAAGGTGTGCTTGGTGTGTCTGAGCTTAAAGTGCGAGATATTATGATACCGCGCTCACAAATGGTCACTTTGGAAATTGATAGCCCGCTTGAAGAGCATATACCTATGATGGTTGACTCTACCCACTCTCGTTTTCCGGTTGTGTGTGAAGATAAAGACCATGTAGAAGGGATTTTACTCGCAAAAGACTTATTACCTCTCATTTTAAACAAAGATGAGCATTTACCATCGCTACGTGACTATTTACGTCCAGCTATGGTGGTGCCTGAAAGTAAACGGGTTGATACCCTGCTTAACGAATTTCGTCAGCAACGCTACCATATGGCGATTGTGATTGATGAATACGGCGGCGTATCTGGTTTGGTCACCATTGAAGATATTCTTGAGATCATTGTTGGCGAAATCGAAGATGAGCACGATGAAGAAGAAGAACAACAAGATATTCGTCAACTAGCTAAACATGTTTACGTTGTGCAAGCACTAACCCCTGTAGATGACTTTAACGAGCATTTTAAATCAGGCTATAGTTCGCAAGACGCCGATACTATTGGTGGTACCGTATTACATGCCTTTGGCCATATGCCGAGTCGTGGCGAAACCATTGATATAGACGGATTTCAGTTTAAAGTAACTAATTCTGATAACCGTCGTATATTACAACTGCAAGTCACCATTCCTAAGGCTGATGATAACGACAGTGAAGAAACTGCTAACTAGCCTCACCCTACTAGCAAAAGATAAAAAAGCATGGCTCGCACTGGTTGCGGGCCTTGTTTTGACTTTTAGCTACGCGCCTTTTGGTCTTTGGCCAATTGTATTTTTTAGCTTGGCCGGATTATTTTATTGTATCCCTGCAAACCTCACTGGAAAAAAACACGCTAAAACCGCGGCTAAATATGGCTTTATATTTGGTCTAGGCTGGTTTGGTGCAGGCATTAGCTGGGTGCATGTATCTATTGCCACCTTTGGTGGTATGCCACTTATCGCTTCCATTTCGTTAATGGTATTACTGTGCAGCTACCTTGCATTATTTCCTGCGTTGGCGCTGTGGGCAACCACTCGTTTTTCAAACAGCTCCATAAGTTGTGCAGCGCTACTACTCCCTTGTTTTGCGATTAGTGAGTATTTGCGAGCCAAGCTATTAACCGGTTTTCCTTGGTTAAGCTTTGGTTATACACAAACAGATAGCCCACTGAATGCCCTTGCTCCTTTTATTGGTGAATTTGGACTCACGCTATTATGTATTGCCATTGGTTTTGCATTGTACAGCTTAACCCAAAAACAATATAAAGTGCCTGCTATTACCGCTGCTGTGGTTGTTTTAGCTTTTGCAGGTGCACATTTTACAAAGGCACCCCATTACTCCAATAAAGACCTTTCTGTGCTGCTTGTACAAGGTAATATAAAACAACACTTGCGCTTTGACCCCAGTGAGTTTTGGACCACCATGAGTAAGTATCAGGATATGACGCGCCGTCACTGGGATGCTGATTTAATTGTGTGGCCTGAAGCCGCAGTCCCTGAAATAGAAGCCCTCGCTGATTCATATTTAGCAGGCTTAGACAGTGCCGCCTCATTTAATAAAACCGCGCTAGTAACGGGTATTGTCGATTACCAACGCGATACAAGAACCATTTTTAATACGCTGATTGTGGTCGGTAACAAAGAGCAAAATAATGAACACGGCCACTACCGTTACTTAGATAGTAACCGCTATCAAAAGCATCAGTTATTGCCTATTGGTGAATTTGTTCCCTTTGAAGACATACTGCGCCCTATAGCTCCGTTATTTGATTTACCTATGTCGTCGTTCTCTCGCGGTGATAAAGTGCAAAATAACTTACGCGCGAATGGCTTTAATCTACTGCCCGCTATTTGCTATGAAATAGTCTTTGCCGATTTAGTGCGGGGTAACTACAAAAGCGACTCTGATTTACTATTTACCGTAAGCAACGATGCCTGGTTTGGTGATTCAATCGGCCCCCACCAGCATATGCAAATTGCCCGCATGCGCGCCCTTGAACTACAGCGCCCATTGGTACGTGTTACCAACAACGGCATAAGCGGTGTATATGACCCCATAAGCCAAACACGTCAAACTATGCCACAGTTTGAAGCTACCACACTTAAAGCCAATATAAAGCTCATACAAGGGGATAGCGTGTATAGCCAATACGGCAATATGGTTGTGTGGGGAGTAATGGTGTTGTTGGGTATGATTGGATTTGGGGTTAGGTTTAGAAAATGAATGGAATTGATAGCTGTCGGTTGTCAGCTATCAGTATATAAATACAACCCCAATAATTTAGTAAGATTTAAACATCAGGGTAATTTTTTATCCATTGATCAGTACACCCTCTTTCAAGATAAATTGAGATTGTTTTCTTTAAAAGACGACTTGTCATGTCCATTAATGCAGTTGTTCCCCCAGTAATTGCATTTTTCTCATAAATATAGCGACTTTCAATAAAGGTATGTCGATATCTTTCAATCAGTATCAATGAAAGGTCGCTTGAAAATTTATGCTTAATTGAAGTTGGTAACGCATTAAATAGATACACCAAATCATGTGCATTTTCTTTTTTATTAAGAACCTTAGCGTTAAATTGATATTTTTCGTTTATTAATCCATCATTGCTTACTACTTTGCAGTTAAAGCTTTTAAGTAATATCTCCAAAGCTAATGCTGCATTAGCTATCGAAATACTAATTGAATGACTCCACATAAGCTCTGATGCCTTCAAATATAGATATGATGTTTCAATCATATGAGGAGCTAAAACCCAATCATAGCTGTCATCGTTCATAGCCTTTCCTTAAAAATAATCTAAATATTTTTATTCTTATAAAACTAGGTTTCTAGTTACTTAATAATTCTTTAATCCCATAATACCAACTAAGTGCGGCGACTGTGCCATGGGTTTCATCTTCAAAATAACGTTGATTTATAACTAAATTATCGCTCGGGTGCGCTTTTAACTTTTTAGCAAACGCTAAACCCCATTGGTAATTTGTTTTACCAATTTCGCCAAACGCTTCGACATTATTTGCAAAGGTAAAATACACATTGCCGTTAAGCTGCTTATTTATAAATTGGTTATCATTAAAATAACGATTGAGGTAGTTATTATCCCACAGATAGGTTGCATCAATAATTAAGTAATCTGTAAATAGCGCATGGTTGGTAAGCAATACATAGCTGGCAAATAAGCCACCGAAAGACTCGCCAATTAATACGCGTTTAGTTGATGTCCGGTAATTTTTATTAATGAGTGGAATAAGTTCTTTTTCAAAAAAGGCGCTGTAGTTTAAGGCGTTGCCGATATTTTCAAATCTTTCTAGGAGTTTACCGTTAAATGTCCAATCAACATTGGTTGGGGTAAAGTCACGCTCTCTTATCGCATTTTTACTATTAGGAATGGCTACTATAATTGCTTGCTGTATTTGCTGCTCTAGCCGGTCCGTACTAAGTGCCTCTACTAGCCCAGCTACGGCTTTTAGATGTGTTTGGTCACCATCGAGCAAGTAAATAACTGGATATACTTTATTAGGGTTTTCATTATAGCTTGGCGGTAAATAAACGCTAAAGCTGCGTTGCTCACCTAAAATAACAGACGTAAGCTGATGCGTTTTTGCGAACACAATATTTTCTGACGCATACGAAACCGTAATAAAATACAGATTAATAAATACAATTAATAAAGCTTTCATAACCATCCTTGTAATAAGAGCAAAATTAACTTTTAACAGTCTCTTCTACCGTTTGCACATTTACAACTTGGTTAATACTCCCTTTAATAACCACCGTGGCTGATATTTTATCTTGAATAGCTTGTCTGTTTGGGTCCCAGTACACTTGTAAAAAGCCTAACAAGCCGGTGGCAAAACCTGCGCCGTAACCACCGTAGCGGCCAAAACAATCAAGTAAACCCAGCGGTTCACCACTTAATGCAACCACTCGGGTGTTACAGAGCTTTTTACCAGGGGTTTGACCGCGCCATAATAAAGAAAACAGTGTGAAGTACACAGCCGCCCAGCCAAAACCCAAACCTAAATCTTGAATAATACCTTTACCCCACTGCAAAATACTGTGCGTGCTTGTTTGTGCGGGTTTATCTTCTATTAACTGCGCAAGCTTTAATTCATTATTTTCACCAAACACTAATAATTGTAAAAATGCTTTTGCAAGTTGTGGGTTTTGTAAGTCGTCCATTTCGGCTAATTTGGGTACTTGCCCTATCAAATTATCAAGCGCATTTTGTTGGCAAAGTTGCTCACAGCTTTCGTCGGCTGTTTGCACTAAGTAGGCATTTACCTGCTTTTTTTCTGTGGAGGTAAGCTGAATGTCATCCTGTATTTTTAAGCCTTTAACAGTTAAGCCTTGAACAGGGTCATCGCCTTCTAAGTAATCTATGCCAATTGAAAGCACAGCAAGAGCGCTTACAAATAAAATACTTGCTGCTACTATTTTTAATATTCTTCGCCACACACTCGACATTTTAGGAAGGTATTGCTGCGCCGTTCCTTTGTAAAAAGCCATCGCA
The DNA here is from genome assembly GCF_000764215.1 of Pseudoalteromonas sp. ND6B. Taxonomy (NCBI): domain Bacteria; kingdom Pseudomonadati; phylum Pseudomonadota; class Gammaproteobacteria; order Alteromonadales; family Pseudoalteromonadaceae; genus Pseudoalteromonas; species Pseudoalteromonas sp. ND6B. Next base: position 105,739 of record NZ_JQFL01000057.1, on the reverse strand, counting down.
GCAACGAATGCAATAATAGTCGCACTGAGCTTTGCAGCTATGAATATTAATGCAACATCAATAATCATAGCTAATGCGCGCCGAGTCGGCGAAGCCAAAGGCAAGCCAAGTAAAGCATTATCAACCTCAAAGGCATATGGCGTGATCACTTCTCGAGTTTCGGCTTTAGATAACGCTAATTGTTCTAATTCTTGTGCTTTCATTATTATACTTGTTATTAAAATAGGTAACGCGATTAAATTACGCGCTTTTTAATTTTTGCTCAAGCGAATAAAATGGATAACGAGAGTTCACATTGAAAATAGCCGCTAGTAATAGATTAATTCTTAAAAGAGTGAACAATTAATCTATCGTATCGTATTAAATATAAAAGCTACGAGGAAGAGCTTATGACAACCAAACAACTCTCATCACTTTTCGTTTTTAACTTACTGTTTGCCACAACCGAGGCAAACGCCAATGCTCGCTGGTATGTAGTGAATGATTCGGTGATGGGTGGCATTTCTAATAGTCAGGTTTTGTATGAAAACGACAATTTAGTGTTTACAGGCAATGTATCGCTTGCAAACAATGGCGGGTTTGCTTCTATTCGAACGCTATTGGATGTACAAAGCCAAGACATCACTAAAATTATGCTACGTATTAAGGGCGATGGTCAAACCTATCAATTACGTTTAAGAACCAATGAGTACATGGATGGTGCGGCTTATACCCGCTCGTTTAGTACCACAAAGAACGAGTGGCTTAATATTGAGTTTTTACCTGAGGATTTTCAGCTTACTTATCGCGGCCGCTTACTTGAACAACAACCTACAATTAACTTTAAAGATATAAAGCAGCTTGGGTTTATGATTGCAGGTAAACAAGCGGGAGAATTTAGGCTTGAGGTAGAAAAAATTGAGTTTAAAAACTAACTTTTCTGCGTACATTACAAGGTTAAATAACCTGAACTAATACAGTTAGACTTTGGTTAAATAGTAAAGTCGTCGCCTCGCCTTTTCATTTCGTTGATTACTAGCTCAATAATTTGTTGTTTTATTGCTGCCTGCTGTGACTTTACCTCACTAAGTTGCAGCTCCAATCTATTTATCTCTTCTTGTTGTTGCTCGGTTTTATACTTTTTAGCTCCCATATGCTCAGCATCCATAGTTAAGCGACTATCGCCTTCAGCTGGCCCATATTGGCTATTATCTATGGTTAAACTGCGTTGTACCGTACTCTGCTTAAGCTTATTTACTTGTTCTTGCAATGCAACCACTTGCTGGGTGAATATTTATATGCCTTTTCTAAATTTTGATATTGCTCAGCAAATGTTGCGTTATCTTCGCTGTATTTTTGAACCTTTGCATCTAAAAACTCTGATAAAACATAGTCAGGTTCTTCCTCTGATTTATCATCAATGCGTTGCTGTTCTGATTCTATTAAAAGCTGGTTGTTGTAATTAGATGCTTGATATTGGATTGAGCTGGTTGAAATCTTCATTATTTTATCCCTAAAATGAATTTGTCACTATTTTAGGTATCGACTGATATTTTAAATTCTTGAGTAGGATTGACTGATAAGAGCAAATAAAAAAGCCCTACTTGATTAAAGCAGGGCTTAAAGTATTTTTTACCTTAAAATTACGACTCAATAGCCAGTAATTCCACCTCAAAAATAAGCAATGACGCAGGAGGTATACTCCCTACCCGCTTTTCACCATAGGCAAGCTGGTGCGGTATATAAAACTGAAATTTATCGCCCGGGCTCATCAGTTGCAGACCCTCAGTCCAGCCTTTTATAACTTGGTGCAAGCCAAAGCTAATCGGAGTTTTACGCTCCACTGAGCTGTCAAATACAGTGCCGTCGATTAAAGTGCCGTGATAATGCACTTTCACCATACTCGTTGAGCTAGGTGTATTTTCGCTATCCCCTTTATGGATTATTTTATATTGCAAGCCAGACGCGGTTTCTTGAACGCCTTCTACCTTTGCATTGGCAATTAAGTAATCACTTTCAATTTGCGCATTAGCGATTGCTTGCTGCTTGGCTTTTTTACTGTTTTTAAAAATCAAAACGCAAAAAATAGCGATAACAATCAGTAAAATAATATTGATCATAACTCCCCTTTTTCATCTTCTGAGTCGTCTTTATCGTCGCTGTTATCGCCGTTAACAATATCAGCAATGTCTTTTAATCGTGCTAATGCAATGCCATTCACTGAATCTTCTGGGTACTGCTCATCAATCATGTCACCCGCGTCAATGTCCATTAGTAAGTTTAGCGCTTGGTCAACTGTTTCAACGGCGAAAATATTAAATTTACCCAGTTCAACCGCATTGAGTATTTCATCATCAAGTACTAAGTTAACTTGGTTTGATTTTGGAATAATAACGCCTTGCTCACCCGTTAAGCCACGCATTTTACATAGCTTAAAGAAGCCTTCTATTTTTTCATTTACGCCACCGATTGCTTGCACATCACCATGCTGATTAATAGAGCCAGTTAGTGCAATAGATTGGCTTATTGGTAAACTGGTGATCGCCGATATTAGCGCACAAAGTTCAGCAAGAGAGGCGCTATCACCATCTATGTAGCCATAGCTTTGTTCAATGGCTATATTCGCACTGAGTGTTAAGCTAAAGTGTTGCGCATATTTGTTACCTAAATAACCGGTAAGCAACATTACCCCTTTTGAGTGAATTGCTTTACCCAGCTCAGCTTCGCGTTCCACATCAATAACGCCATCAGCACCCGCATAAACAGTGGCGGTAATGCGTGCAGGTGTACCAAACGAAGTATCACCAATGTGCAGTACCGTTAAACCGTTTACTTTACCTACGGCTTGCCCGTCGGTCGCAATTAAGGTGTGGCCTTCTTTTATATCGCTGAGCATATTTTCACTAATTTGCCCTGTACGGTATTGTTTGCCTTCAATCGCTTCGTCAATATGGCGAGCATCAATCACCGTCAGCTTATCTTGCTTAGCGTAAAAACTAGCCTCAGCCACAAGCTCTAGTACATCAGCAAAACGGGCTGAGAGTTTATTATGGTGCTCAGCTTGGCGATAACTAAACTTAAGCAATCGCACCATTGCTGATTCGTTTAACGTGCACTTTAATGTTTGCTCGCAGTAATCACTGACTTTAGTAATAAACTGATACTGCAGCTTATCGCTGCTTGGTAAGTAATAATCAAAATCGGCAAGTACTCTAAATAACTCGGCAAATTCTTCGTCGTATTCACCGATGGTGTAATAGAGTTCACGTGAGCCGAGTAAAATAATTTTCACATCAAGCGGTATTAACTGCGGGCGAAGCGTAAAGCTACTGCCAACTACACTGTCTTGATAAGGTAAATCATTTTTTATTTGATGCGTTTTTAGCGACAGCTTTAGCCCATCCCACACTTGGGGTTGAGCCATTACTTTTTCAGCATCCATAATTAAATAGCCGCCATTCGCGCGGTGCAATGCACCTGGTTGAATTGATCGATAGCTGGTAATTAACGACCCTTGCGATGTGGCATATTCAATTTTGCCAAAAATATTACCAAAAGTGGGGTTCGGCTCGTAAACAACCGGTGCCGCATCGCCTTCTTTATATTCGACCAAAATATTAGGCGCAAAAAAGTCGGTAAGCATGCCTTTACGATCAAAGTCTTCTTTGTTTTCTTCGCTTTCACCTTCATCATCAAGCCATTCAAGGACGGCATCAATAATTTCTACACGTATATCTTTTAAATAACGCAGTACACCAATATGGCTGGCATATTTATGTTCTAAATCTTTTAATAACGGTTTAGTGGCTTGCTCAGCAGTAGACTTTTTAAGGTTGCGGAGCTTTTCTTTCGACTCGCGTTTCCAGCGCGGTAACTCAATAAGCGCTTCAATGAGGGCATCTTCTAATTTTTCTATACGCTCAAAAAACATCTCGCGTAAGTCATCTTCAAGATCAGAAAACTCATTATCGGTAAGTTGTTTACCATCAATCAGCGGTGCAAAGCCGACTACGCCTTTTTCTTCAATTAGTGCCACGCTTTGTTCAAGCGCGGCTATTTCTACCGCGGTAATTGCACCGTCGTAAGCATCGTTAAATTCACGGTCTATCGATTTTTTCTTACGCTGATAGGCTGGGTTATCAAATGCAGCAGGAAAAGTGTCGAGCACTTCATCAATAAATGAGTCAATATCATCGGCTAATTGTTTGCTTTGCCCTGCATGCATAAATAACGCAATAGGCTCACGGTGATCGTCGTAGTTATTAACATATAACCATTCGTGCGGTGTTGTGCGCTCTTTAGCGTGTTGTTTTAATTTGTCTTTTACTAAAGTAAAACGCCCGTGTGCCGCCTCTCCCATTACATAAACATTATAACCGGGTAGGTCCATTCCTAAAGAAAAGTCCAATGCACTTTGCGCACGTTGTTGGCCTATAAAGGTAAGTTGCTCAGGGTATGGATTACTCATGCAAGTGTTTACATGGCTCGATGAAATACTCGGTGCAAGATTTGATACGGGTAGTGGCAGCAATTTTTTCGTCATTCTAACTTCTTTTTTTACCAGCATATTCGCTAGATTTTGAACGTATTGAGTGGCTATATAAGCCACTCAATATTCATATTTAAGGTTGTAAAGCCTGGCGGCTAAAATAGATGCCATCACACTGTGTACACGGAATAATTTGCGTTGCATGATAAACATCGTAACTATGGTTGCAATTCTTACATACTAATGTGCCCATGGCTATCCATTCACCTGCGTGATAAACACCATTATGCTTAAAATCTTCACTTAATGACTGCCATTCAAGTTGTGTTTTGTCTTCAATATGAGAAAGCTCAAACCACAATGACTCTTTAAGCTCCTGCCATGCAAGCGAATTATAGTAGTTGTTATTTTCTTGTAGATGAGAAATGTCACGCATTAGGTAATTACGATAAAGATAATATTTTTCTTCACCTAAATCTTTAAGTGCCTGCTCGGATTCAATAAATCGCTTTACTGCTGCTTTAACTTCATGCTCTTTTACATCTTTTAACCAATCGGTTAAATCGCTTAGCCATGCTCTGTAATCTGCCATTTTTTACTCCTTCAAAATTGTGAGGGGACTGATATTTATACGGCGCTATTAGCTGTTGATAAAAACAACACCATACAGGCTTTGTTTAGGGTCTGTTGACCTTTTAAGGTTAAATTTGCAGCAGTCTGTTTGGTATTTAGGCAAGGCAGAGCCTATGTGGTGTGGTTATTCCCCATAAATAGGCGATAACGCAGCATCAATGCCAAACAGGCGCTGCCCGAAGGGTTCTGCCTAGGGGTGATTTACTCTTTGTTGCTCGGTTTTTACTTAGCCCACTAGGTTACAAACCTCGCGTCGCGATTAAATCGCCCCTAGTTTGAACAAATTGTAATCCACAAAGATCAACAGACCCTAGCTTAAACCTCAAATACTTGCGTGTAAACTCAACTAAAAAGATTAACAAACGCTAAGTTAAAACTGACTCCTAACATAGATAAGTATAGGTTAACCTGCACTGAAAACTAATTTAGCGGCAAATTTATAAAAAGCGCCGCTTTGGCGCTGTGAATAACGCTTTATTTGGGGTATCCTATCGACAATTTTTTATTAGTATGCAAGAAGTTTGGAAACGTAAATGCAAGAGCAATATAACCCACAAGACATAGAGTCAAAAGTCCAACGCTACTGGGAAGAAAACCAAGTATTTAAAGTCACAGAAGACGAGAGCAAAGAAAAGTACTACTGCCTCTCAATGTTTCCTTACCCAAGTGGTCGACTGCATATGGGTCATGTGCGTAACTACACCATTGGTGACGTGGTTTCTCGCTTTCAGCGCTTGCAAGGCAAAAACGTAATGCAACCTATGGGTTGGGATGCGTTTGGTTTACCTGCAGAAAACGCGGCTATTAAAAATAAAACAGCCCCTGCAAAGTGGACTTACGAAAATATTGATTACATGCGTAACCAACTTAAGCAATTAGGGTTTGGCTACGACTGGGATCGCGAAATTGCGACATGCCACCCAGAATATTATAAATGGGAACAATGGTTCTTCACTAAGCTTTACGAAAAAGGCCTAGTGTACAAAAAAATGTCAACGGTTAACTGGGATCCTGTGGATCAAACAGTATTAGCTAACGAACAAGTAATTGATGGTCGTGGTTGGCGTTCAGGTGCGGTAGTGGAACAAAAAGAAATTCCACAGTGGTTTATAAAAATTACCGACTATGCTCAAGAGCTATTAGACGACTTAGACAAACTAGAAGATTGGCCTGAGCAAGTTAAAACCATGCAGCGCAACTGGATTGGTCGCTCTGAAGGGTTAGATATCGAGTTTACGCGTACCGACAATAACGAAAAGTTTAGTGTATACACCACTCGTCCAGATACGTTTATGGGCGTGACATACCTAGCCGTTGCCGGTGGCCACCCAATCGCGCAAGAAGCGGCTAAAAACAACGACGCGATTGCGATGTTTGTTGAAGAGTGTAAAAACACTAAAGTTGCCGAAGCGGATATGGCAACCATGGAGAAAAAAGGCATTGCAACGGGCTTTTACGCCACGCATCCATTAACGGGCGAGCAAGTGCCTATTTGGGTTGCAAACTTTGTATTGATGCATTACGGCTCAGGCGCGGTAATGGCAGTACCAGCGCACGACCAACGTGACTTTGAATTTGCCACCGCTTATGGCCTCGATATTAAACAAGTTATTGCCCCTGCTGAAGGTTCAGAGCTTGAAGTAAACCTAAGCAAAGAAGCATTCACCGAAAAAGGCGTACTGGTTAACTCAGGTGAATTTGATGGCCTTGATTTTGAAAACGCCTTTAACGCTGTTGCCGACAAATTAGAAGCATTAGGTGTAGGTGAGCGTAAAGTAAACTTCCGTCTTCGCGATTGGGGCGTAAGCCGCCAACGTTACTGGGGCTCTCCAATCCCAATGCTGAGCGATGAAGACGGGAACGAGCTTGCTGCCACTGAAGATATGCTCCCTGTGCGTTTACCAGAAGATGTGGTAATGAATGGTGTTACATCGCCAATTAAAGCCGATCCAAATTGGGCTAAAACAACTGTAAACGGTGTACCCGCTACTCACGAAACAGATACTTTTGACACCTTTATGGAATCATCGTGGTATTACGCTCGCTACTGTAGCCCACGTCATGACGAAGGCATGTTAGACCCTGCAGCAGCTAACTACTGGTTACCAGTAAACCAATACATTGGTGGTATTGAGCACGCTATATTGCACTTATTATATTCGCGCTTTTTCCACAAATTATTACGTGACTTTGGTTTAGTTAATTCAGATGAACCATTCGACCGCTTACTTTGTCAAGGTATGGTACTTGCTGAAACATTTTATCGTAAAGATGAAAAAGGTGGCGACATTTGGATTTCGCCAAGTGATGTAAACACCGAAACCGACGACAAAGGTCGCGTAACTAAGGCATGGCATAAAGATGATGGTGAACCGGTGTTCTCATCTGGCATGAGCAAAATGTCTAAGTCGAAAAACAACGGTATAGACCCACAAGAAGTTATTGCCCAATACGGTGCAGATACAGTGCGTTTATTTATGATGTTTACTGCACCACCAGAGCAAACACTTGAATGGTCAGATTCAGGCGTTGAAGGCGCACATCGTTTCTTAAAGCGTGTGTGGAAATATGCGGTAGATGTTAAAACAGTAGGTTACCAAGCACTTGATAAATCGGCGCTTACTAACCCGCAAAAAGTACTACGTCGTGAGCTACACAAAGCAATCGCAAAAGTGAGCGATGATGTAGAGCGTCGTCAAACCTTTAACACCGCTATTGCCGCAATTATGGAGCTTTCAAACAAACTATTAAAAGCGCCTTTAAACGATACACAAGATGTTGCCATTGCTAACGAGGCACTGGAAGCATTAATAATTATGCTGGCACCTATTACACCGCATTTATCGCATCAATTATGGCAAGACCTAGGTAAAGAAGGTGATATTTTAGATGCGGCATGGCCAAAAGTTGACGAATCTGCTCTTGTTGAAGATGAAAAACTAATCATCGTACAAGTAAACGGTAAGCTGCGTGCAAAACTAACAGTGGCTGCTGATGCTACGCAAGAGCAAGTAGAAGCTTTGGCATTTGCAGAGTCTAACGTGACTAAATTTACTGATGGTGCAACGATACGCAAAGTCATTTATGTACCAGGTAAATTACTTAACGTGGTAGCTAACTAATATGGCTGCTTTAAACGCCATTAAAAACGGACTAGCCTTAGTGCTAGTCTGTTTTTTGTTATCGAGCTGTGGCTTTCATCTTAAAAAAACATCAAGCCTACCCGATGATTTAAAACAGCTAACGCTTGTGGGGGATGATCAAAAATCTGCTTTATTTAGCTATTTGCAAAGCGAACTGGCTATGAGCGATGTCACTTTAGTGCCTGCAAGTAAACAATCAGCGCAGCTTTATTTATTTAAAGAACAACTAGAGCGTCAAACCTTATCGTTGTTCCAAAACGGACAAGTAGCTGAGTACGAACTGGCATACAGCGTAAGTTATGTAGTAAAACGCCCGAAACAAAAAGCCATCGAAAAACGCTTTGAGTTATACCGTAACTACCAAGACGATCCAGATAACGCACTAGCAAAAGCAAAAGAGCTTGAGCTGCTAATTAGCGAAATTCGCCAACAAGCGAGTCGTCGTATTGTTAGAGAGTTGTCGCAACTATAATGCGTTGTTATGCAAATCAGCTATCGAGTGAATTAAAAAAAGGCTTAAAACCTTTTTATTTGGTTTTTGGCGAAGAGCCTTTTCAAGAAGCGCAATGTGTACAGCTCATTCGCGACACGGCAAAGGCACAAGGATTTGATGAAGTAATTAAATTCACTTTAGCTCAGGGCTTTGATTGGCAAGAAATAATCGCGCAATACCAAAGTATGTCGTTGTTTAGCGCGCGCACTATTATTGAGCTTGATTTAAACCAGCAAAAACCGGGGACACCCGGCGCAAACACCTTTAAAAAAATAGTAGAGCTTGAAAACCCTGATACGATCTTAATCGTAAAAGGCGCTAAGGCCAGTCAAGATGTTCAGCGCGGCGCGTGGTTTAAAGCACTTGATAAGCATGGGTTATTTGTACCCTGTTACCCACTTAGCGGAAATCACTTAAAGCGTTGGCTTGATGAGCAGTGCCAACGTTTGTCACTAAATATTCAAAACGAGGCCAAACTCAGTTTGATTAATGCCACTGAAGGCAACTTACTTGCGTGTTACCAAGAGCTTGAAAAACTAGCATTAATACACGGTGACGCTCTGATCACGCAACAACTGGTGATGCAAGGACTACTAAACCAAGCTAAGTTTGATATTTTTGATTTAAGTGATGCGCTTTTAAACGGCCACACCGCTCAGGCTATAAAAGTACTCAACAAACTTGCCAGTGATAACACTGAGGTTGTGAGTATCTTATGGGCTATCAATAAAGACCTTAATACATTATTGAGTGTGCAGCAGGGATTATTGCAAGGTGAGTCATTAGCAACCTTATTTAAACAAAAAGCTATTTGGAAAAATCAACAAGCGCCAGTACAAACAGCCATTAACAGGCTAAACATTCATACCCTAGAGAATATTAGCAGTGAACTGGCATTGTTTGATGCAAGTTACAAGCAAGGTGCATTGATTGCCCCTTACCAAGCATTGGCGCATATTTGCATTAAGTTCTGCCAACCGCTCGATATTCCACTTCCCTGCCATAGTAACCGTCAGTAAAGGGAAATACATGATTGCAATTTTTGGTGGTACTTTTGATCCCGTTCATTTGGGACACCTTAATATGGCGCAGCAATGCGTTGCGACCTTTAAATTACACTCACTCTATTTTATGCCCTGTGCAATACCTGCGCACAAAGCAGCACCGGGGATCAGCACCGAGCATCGTATAGCAATGCTTAAAGCCGCAATTACACCTTATGCGCAGTTCAAGCTTGATTTACGAGAACTGCAACGCAGCGGCCCGTCGTATTCTTTATTAAGTTTGCAAGAGCTAAGAGCAGAAAACCCCGATACCCCTATTTTATTTTTAATTGGCATGGACTCATTCAACAATTTCGATAAATGGTATCAATGGCAAACAATAACTCGCCTTTGTCATCTGGTGGTGTATCAACGCCCTGGCCAAAGCTGCCATGTACTGGGGGAACTTAAAAACTACAAACAGCAGGCTGTGACCAACGATATTTCTCTGCTCAACAAAACAAATGCCGGACACCTTTACTTTTTAGAGGGGGAACAGCTGGATGCCGCATCCAGCGAGATCCGTCAAGCCCTTAAAAAAAGTACTAAAAAGAGTGAACTATTACCCGACGCCGTGAGTCACTATATTAAGCAGCACCAGCTTTATCAAGAGTGATTGGTATAAACCCCTCAGCGTGTTAAAATAACCGCTATTAAATTTTAAATTGAGACAAAACCTTGGATTCGAAACAACTACTCGCTTTTGCACTAGACAAAATTGACGATATGAAAGCACGTGATGTGATTCAACTTGACGTAACTGGCAGCTCAGACGTAACCGATTACATGATTGTATGTTCAGGCACATCAAGACGTCATGTATTGTCAATTGCTGATAACTTAGCAAAAGAAGCTCGCCACGCTGGTGAAGAGCCATTAGGGTATGAAGGCCAAAGCGATGGTGAATGGGCACTCGTTGATTTAGGTGATGTGATTGTTCACGTTATGCAAGATCAAGCACGTAGCTATTACGATCTAGAAAAGCTTTGGGGCTAATTGCTCCCTATTTTAGACAACGCTTGGAAGTAACGTCGTGAAAATACAAATGATTGCTGTTGGTACAAAAATGCCAGCATGGGTAGAGACAGGTTTTGCAGAGTATCAACGCCGCTTTCCCAAAGATATGGCATTGGAACTCATTGAGATCCCTGCTGGTAAACGTGGAAAAAATGCCGATATAAAGCGTATTTTGCACATTGAAGGTGAAAAAACCTTAGCCGCCATACCTAAAGGCAATCGTATTGTCACACTAGAAGTAACCGGTAAAGCACTGGATACTCATCAACTAGCGAAAAACATGGAAAAGTGGCAACTAGATGGTCGCGATGTCAGTTTATTAATTGGCGGACCTGAAGGCTTAGCCCCAGAGTGTATTGCTGCCTCTGAGCAAAAATGGTCGTTATCAAATTTAACGCTCCCACACCCTTTAGTACGCATTATTGTTGCTGAAAGCCTCTACAGAGGCTGGAGCTTAAATAACAACCATCCTTATCATCGCGAGTAGTTTCTTGCCATGCTAAAACGAAGACCCACCATTCGCGACCACTCAGCAGAAGCTAATTTATTTGCTCGGCGTGCATTCGTGGGTTTTATTTTTATATTAGTCCTTGTAGCAATATTGCTGTCTAACTTGTATAAAATCCAGGTTGATGATCATCAAGATTATCAAACTCGTTCTAATGATAACCGTATAAAAGTTATACCTATAGCCCCCAATCGCGGTTTAATTTACGACCGCAATGGTGTTTTACTAGCCGAAAATAAGCCCGTTTATAACCTTGAGGTGATCCCCGAAGAAGTTGATGATTTAACCGCCTCTTTGAAGTCTATCAGCAAAATCATTGAAATAACCGAGCAGCAACAAGCTGATTTTCTTGATGATATAAAACATACTCGACGTTTTAAAAGTCAAGTCCTCAAAGCCCGTTTAAATGAAAACGAAGTAGCGATGTTTTCAGTAAACCAACATAAGTTCCCAGGCTTTAGTATTGAGGCACGCCTAGCGAGATATTACCCCTTTGGCGATACTTTAACCCATGCATTAGGCTATGTCGCAAAGCTCAATAGAAAAGAATTAAACAAGCTTGAACAACAAGATGAAGCCACAAACTACCGAGCCACGCATGATATTGGTAAACTGGGTATCGAAAAATACTACGAGCCGTTATTACATGGCCAAGTTGGCTCACAACGAGTTGAAGTTAATAACCGCGGCCGAATTATCCGCACTTTAAGTATGGATCCACCGCAAGCGGGTGACGACTTAGTACTTACTCTCGACATTGGTTTACAACAAATAGCCCAACATGCACTTAAAGATATGCGCGGCGCTATTGTGGTAATGGATGCAAAAGATGGCGGCGTTTTAGCGCTGTATTCAAACCCAAGTTATGATCCCAATTTATTTGTGCACGGTATTAGCAGTAAAGACTACAAAGCCTTACTCAACCCTGATCGTCCACTGATCAATCGCACGACTCAAGGTCGCTACGCACCAGCATCTACTGTTAAACCACACATGGCTATTTTGGCATTAGAAGAAAATATAGTGCAAGAAACCACCAGCATGTGGGATCCGGGCTTTTTTCAAATTCCCAACGTAGAGCATAGATGGCGTGATTGGCGACGTTGGGGCCATGGCCATGTTGATGTTTATAAAGCAATAGAAGAGTCATGCGATACCTACTTTTATGACGCAGCCTATCGAATGGGGATCACAAAAATAAGTAACTTTATGGCTCGCTTTGGCTTTGGTGAATTATCCGGTATTGATATTCATGAAGAAACAACCGCTATTTTACCCTCAAAAGAGTGGAAAGAAGCCCGTTTTAAAGAGTCTTGGTGGCCTGGAGATACTATTTCTGTAGGAATTGGCCAAGGTTATTGGACTGCCACCCCCATTCAAATAGCGAATGCCACTAATATTTTAGTTAACAGAGGGATAAATCACCCTCCGCATTTAGTGCAAGTTGCTAAAAAAGAAGATCAAATTACTCAGCTCAATAATGAAGAAAAACCGCCGGTTGTACTCAATAACGAAGATAACTGGCGCATCGCGATTGATGCCATGCATAACACCGTTAAAAAAACCACCGGAACTGCCCATCGTGCGTTTAAAGGGGCTACTTATGACCCTGCAGGTAAAACCGGTACTGCCCAAGTGGTGAGTATTGCTCAGGGCGAGCGTTACGACGCCGATGCACTCAAAGAGCGCCAACGCGACAACGCCATTTATATAGGTTTTGCCCCGTTTAATAACCCACAAATTGTTGTCTCTATTGTGGTAGAAAATACCGGTGGGGGAAGCTCAGTAGGTGCGCCCATTGCGCGCCAATTAATGGATTACTATTTTGCAGCTAACCCAATCCAACCTTCAGGGGACAAAGCACCATGACGGCTTTACATGATAAACGCTCTATTTGGCTGCGACTGCATATTGATTTGCCACTTTTTATTGCGTTATTGCTGATGATGGCCGGTAGTATCACCATTGTATACAGCGCCTCAGGGCAAGACGCTGCCATGATGGTTCGCCATATTACGCGAATGGCTGGCGCCATTATAGGTATGTTTGTACTTGCTCAAATTCCACCAGCGACTTTAAAACGCTTAGTTATTCCCATGTATTGCCTAGGATTACTCATGCTGGTTGGGGTACTGCTATTTGGTGTAAGTTCTAAGGGAGCTCAACGCTGGTTAGATTTAGGCATTACTCGCTTTCAACCCTCAGAGCTAATGAAACTAGCGGTTCCGATGATGGTTGCTTGGTATATTGGCCGCCACCATTTGCCGCCGCGTCCGTTACATTTAGTCATTGGCTTTGCCATTGTTATGCTGCCTACCCTACTAATTAAAGAGCAACCTGATTTGGGTACCTCAATTTTAATCGCCAGTTCCGGTGTATTTGTGTTGTTTTTATCAGGCTTAAGCTGGCGTTTAATCGGCTTTTTAAGCTCGGTTGTTGCTTTGGCAGCATGGCCATTTTGGCACTACGGTATGCACGATTATCAAAAGCAAAGGGTACTGACCTTTTTAGATCCTGAGAGCGATCCGCTGGGTTCTGGCTATCATATTATTCAATCAAAAATTGCCATTGGTTCAGGCGGTATCGAAGGTAAAGGCTGGCTGCAAGGCACGCAATCGCAACTAGAATTTTTACCTGAGCGACATACTGACTTTATTTTTTCAGTACTGAGTGAAGAGTTTGGCTTATTTGGTGTGTGTGTTTTACTTAGTTTATATTTATTTATTATTGGCCGTGGGCTTTATATTGCGGTTAACGCACAAGATGCGTTTGGTAAACTATTAGCCGGCTCACTCACACTTACATTTTTTGTTTATATTTTTGTAAATATTGGCATGGTATCGGGTTTGCTGCCTGTTGTAGGTGTACCGTTACCATTAATTAGTTATGGCGGTACCTCGATGGTGACCCTGATGGCTGCATTTGGCATTATTATGTCGATTGCCACAGATAAAAGGATGCTCTTAAAATAATGCGCCTTTACAAACAACTTATAATTATTATTCTCGTTAGCCTCTTTTTAAGTGCATGCAGCAGTTCAAATAGTCGTTACAGCATGCGCCATGATGCGGCGCCGCTTCGTGCACCGACCGAATTAGAAATGCAAGATGCCATTGTTACTCAAGTTATTAAAAGTGCGAGTACTACGCGCCCCTACGAAGTGCTTGGCAAACGTTATACCCCGATGCTCGATGAAACCGGCTATTCAGAAACGGGCATTGCTTCGTGGTATGGCCGTAAATTTCATGGGTATCACACCTCTAATGGCGAAATTTACGACATGTTCGCGATGACCGCAGCCCATAAAACGTTGCCTTTACCTAGTTTTGTGCGGGTAACAAATACGGCTAATGGCAAATCAATTATTGTTCGTGTTAATGACCGTGGCCCCTTTCATGATAATAGAATTATTGACCTTTCTTATGCCGCTGCATACAAACTTGGATACCATAAGTATGGTACAGCAGAGGTTAAGCTAGAAGCCATTACTCTAGCCGATACCCATGCACGAAAAACCTACGTTCAAGTTGCCGCGGGCAGTACCTTAGCCAACATAGAAGCGTTAGCAAGTACACTGCGAGAACAGTATAAGTTACCGACAAATATCGTTGAAAAAGACGCTATTTATAGATTGCACTTAGGGCCAATAAAAGATGCCCAACATGCGCAACAAGTACTAGAAACATTAAAACAAAATCAATTTCAAAACGCGTTCTTGCTTTACACTCAGTAAGCCCTTTAGAATGGGAATACGCATATTTTTAACTTTAACCATTAATGAGTATGATGAAATCTATTAAACATAAAATTCTTACTGGTGTTTGCGGCTTAGTCTGTTCTGCCGCCGTATTTTCAGCCACCGCCCAAATTATTCCAGCGCCTCCTCAAGTTAATGCAAAAGGTTACTTTTTGGTGGACTTCACCACAGGTAAAGTCATTGCACAAGGCGAGGCTGATACCAAACTCGCACCGGCCAGCTTAACTAAAATGATGACCAGTTATGTAATTGGTACCGAAATTAATGCTGGTAATATTGCGCCTACCGATATGGTTACTGTTAGTGAAAAAGCGTGGGCAAAAAACTTCCCTGAATCATCAAAAATGTTTATTGAAGTCGGTAAACAAGTTAGTGTCGATGATCTTAACCATGGCATTATTATTCAATCAGGAAATGATGCATGTGTTGCTATGGCAGAGCATATTGCTGGTAGCGAAAGCGCGTTTGCAGATTTAATGAATGCTCACGCCGAAAAAATAGGCATGACTAATACGCATTTTGTTAATAGCCATGGCCTTGATACTGATGCGCATTATACAACGCCACGCGACATGGCAACATTAGGGGCTGCACTTATCAGAGATGTGCCTGATGAATACGCTCTATATAAACAAAAGTCTTTTACCTTCAATGGCATAAAGCAATATAACCGCAACTCTTTGTTGTGGGATGAAAGCCTAGATGTAGATGGTATTAAAACGGGTCACACATCTGATGCCGGTTACAGCTTAGTCACCTCTGCAACAAAAAACGACATGCGTTTAATTGCCGTTGTAATGGGCACCTCAAGTGAGCGCGCGCGTAAAGTAGAAAGTAAAAAACTACTAAACTACGGTTTTCGCTTTTTTGAAACAATTACCCCGTATAAAGCCGGCGACAGCTTTGCTGAGCAACGTGTTTGGATGGGCAATAAAGAGAATGTTTCTTTAGGAATTTTAGAAGATACACCTATTACTATTCCTCGTGGTCAGCATAAAAACCTTAAAGCAAACTTTGAGCTAGACGATACCCTTGAGGCACCTTTAGCTAAAGGCACAAAAGTAGGTACTTTATTTTTACAGCTTGAAGGCGAAGATATTGCACAATATCCGCTAGTTACACTTGAAGAAATACAAGAAGGTAGCTTCTTTAGTAAAATATATGACTACTTACGCTTACAGATTATGTAATTGCGAGTAAAGTAATATGAACGCCTCCACTGTGAGGCGTTTTTTTTTGCTTGAAAAGTGCTAGAATGCGCCCCATATATACCAATCGTATTGAATGACTATCATTGGCTTGGGTCAACAATAGCATCATTTCAAGATTGCCATTAGCCTGTCAGTTTTAAGCTTCGCGTTTTAGCAAAGCCAACACTTTTTGTTTGAGGAGTTCCCGTCGTGGTTGAACCTGTTAAAGACACTAAATTTGATGAGTACTTAGAGTACCCTTGCCCATTTACATTTAAAATTATGGGTCTAGCTAATGTAAACTTAACTGATCAAATTTTAGCTAAATTACAACCTATTGCTCCAGGTGATTATGCGCCAAAAGTAAAACCAAGCAGTAAAGGTAATTACGAGTCTGTAACGCTAGTAGCTACTGTAACAAGCGGCAAACATATTGAAGAAATTTACAACGTGATCAGCAACATCGATGACGTACGCCATATGCTTTAATCCATAGTTGAGATTTGTTGTGAGCGAAAACACCCTAATCGTACGCCAACTGGGTCGTCAGCGTTACATGCCGATTTGGCAAAAAATGCAAGACTTTACCGACACCCGTGATGAAAATACCCCAGATGAAATTTGGCTGGTAGAGCACGAAAGTGTATTTACCCAAGGCCAAGCCGGTAAAGATGAGCACTTGCTCGCCCCAGGTGACATTGAAGTGATTAAAGTGGATCGTGGCGGACAAGTAACTTACCACGGCCCAGGTCAGCAAATGATGTATGTATTATTTAACTTACGTCGTTTAAAGATTGGCGTACGAGAGCTAGTAACATGGCTTGAGGAATGTATTATTGAATCCCTTGCTGAGTACGGTATTGATGCATACGCAAAAGCCGATGCACCCGGTGTTTACGTGAACGACAGCAAAATTGCCTCTTTAGGCCTAAGAGTTCGTCGTGGCTGCTCATTTCATGGTTTAGCATTAAATGTTAACATGGACCTAAGTCCATTTTTACGCATTAACCCTTGTGGTTATGCGGGCATGAATATGGTGCAAACTAAAGAATTAAATGGCCCTCAAAACCTTGAAGCTGCAGGTCAAGGGCTGGTAAAACACATGATCAAAAAGCTTAATGCAACACAGGTTAAGCATACTGAAGGGTTTGAAAACGAATGAATAAACCAGTCAAAATGGAACCAGGTGTAAAACTACGCGACGCAGAAAAAATGGCGTTGATCCCCGTTAAAGTTTTACCAACTGAAAAAACCGAAATGCTCCGTAAGCCAGAGTGGCTTAAAATCCGCTTACCTAAGTCAACCGAGCGGATTGACGGCATAAAACAAGCAATGCGCAAGCATGGCCTTCACTCTGTATGTGAAGAAGCCTCGTGCCCTAACTTATCAGAATGTTTTAACCACGGTACGGCGACCTTTATGATTTTAGGGGCTATTTGTACACGTCGTTGCCCATTTTGTGATGTAGCACATGGCCGTCCATTAAAGCCCGATGCAGCAGAGCCTGAAAAGCTTGCACTGACCATTAAAGACATGAAGCTAAGCTACGTAGTGATCACTTCGGTAGACCGTGATGATTTACGTGACGGTGGCGCTCAGCACTTTGCCGATTGTATCCGTGAAATTCGCAAGCACAATCCAGAAATCACCATTGAGATATTAGTCCCTGATTTTCGTGGTCGTATGGACAGAGCGTTGGAAATATTAATTGAAACGCCGCCAGATGTGTTTAACCACAACCTAGAAACAGCACCACGTTTGTACAAATTGGCGCGTCCAGGTGCTGATTACAAGTGGTCACTTGAATTATTACGTCGCTTTAAAGAAGCACACCCTGAGGTTAAAACTAAATCGGGGTTAATGGTTGGTTTAGGTGAAGAAATTAGCGAAATTGAAGAAGTACTGCGTGATTTACGTGAGCACAACGTTGATATGCTAACCGTAGGCCAATACCTACAACCCTCTAAGCATCACTTACCAGTAAAACGCTACGTGCCGCCTGCTGAGTTTGATGCACTAAAAGAGTATGCTGATGAAATTGGCTTTACACACGCGGCTTCTGGCCCGTTTGTACGCTCAAGCTATCACGCAGATCAACAAGCAGCGGGTAAAGAAGTAAAATAAGCCTGCTGATTAACAAAAAGCTGCCAACGAGCAGCTTTTTTTGTTTATGGGTGTTATTTTCAGCAAATGTAAAATAAAGTTAGGCTAAAGCGGGGTTACTTGAGATAATTACCGCTGATACCCTTAATTAGGTTCATTATGAAACTATTAGTTCGCAACTTATCTCGTGCTACCACTGAGCATGAGCTTCGTACTTTATTTACAGCGCACGGTAAAGTGACCACCTGTAACTTAGTACTCGATAAAGAAACTGGCCAATCAAAAGGTTTTGCTTTTGTAGAAATGCCAAACGACATTGAAGTTAAAGGCGCTATTAAAGCCCTTAATCAAACAACCGTTGATAAAAGCAAAATCCGCGTAAAACTAGCCGATGCTTAATAACGATTGAGGGGTTGGAAGTTTATACGTATTTTCAGCGTTTAACCTCGCTTTATATTGCTCAAAGCTTAGCTTTAACACTTTGAGCAATATAACCAATTGGGCTTATATCTGAGTTAACATCGCCTTTAATACCTGCTGCTTACTTACTATATCCCTGTACAACGCAAATTGATTTTTTGCGCGATCTAAATTGTGTCTCTCATATTTAACACTAAAGTAATTATCGCCGTCTATATAGTCGGTTAAAAAGCGTAAGCCAATCATAAAAGGCATTACTTTAGCACCTAACCAAAAGCTTTGTTTTTCTGCGGCCGTTAATACTGACTTTAATGGTTCAACGTAACCTTTAACAATTGCTGCAAAAATGTCTTCACGAACACCTACTTTTTCAAGCGCTGTTGAATCTTCTTGCTCTGCAGAGCAGAATGTTCTGACCATATCGCCAAAGTCATTAAGCCAATAACCTGGCATACAGGTGTCTAAATCAATCACCGCTTTTGCATCATTTGAATCTGAACAAAATAGCATGTTGTTTATTTTAGTATCGTTATGACACACGCGAATAGGGACTTTTCCAGCTAATGCATTGAGCTCATCAATGAGTGAGAACTGCGACAAGCAAAAATCAACCTCCTCCTGACAATGAGCTACACGTTTATGAGGATCGGCGTTAATAACTTGCTTAAAAACCTCTGCACGCATGGCTAAATTATGAAAGTTAGGGATAACTGCATGTAATTTGTTAGCGTCAAAATCCTCTAATGCTGCAGCAAATTGGCCAAATGCATTAGCCGCGGTTTGCGCTTGGCTAACAGTATTAACCACATCTTCGCTGTAACTGCCACCAATAAACTCAAGGGCTCGCCAAGTATCGTTATTATTATTTACTAAATAGTCATGCTGAGTTGTTGCTACATGCCGCACAATTGCTAAGTTGAACTCACCGACTTGCTGCTTTTTGCTTAAGTGTCGTTCTATTAATCTTGCATTATCAACAAGTAACTGTGGTTTTGGGAATACCACCGTATTGAGCTTTTGTACAACCAATGACCGCTTAGGTGTGCTCAATAACATGGTAGTATTGATATGCCCACTACCAATGGGTTTTATACTCGCATGCTTATCGTCAAGGCCAAAATTCTCAGATAAGTAAACTTCTATAGGAATTGAATTCATTTTCTACTTCACTCTTTTCGCCCAAGGCGACAATAATTTATATCAATTGCATTAGGGTCTATTGACCTTTCAAGGTTAAATTTGCAGCAGCCTGTTTGGTATTTAGGCAAGGCAGAGCCTATGTGGTGTGGTTATTCCCCATAAATAGGCGATAACGCAGCATCAATGCCAAACAGGCGCTGCCCGAAGGATTCTGCCTAGGAGCGATTTACTCTTTGTTGCTCGGTTTTTACTTAGCCCACTAGGTTACAAACCTCGCGCCGCAATTAAACCGCCCCTAGTTTGAACAAATTGTAATCCGCAAAGGTCAACAGACCCTAAATTAGTGAACGATTACAGCGACAAGGAAATAACGCGATAGCAAGGCGAAAATTATGATACATAGTTGTTCTATATAAATAATTTTTAACGCAGGAAGCGGGTTATTTAATACGCTAGATTGATCATATTTTTAATAAAATTGCTATTAACACCTTTACGCTTGACGCAATGCGCACAAAGTAGCCGCAATGCTTGTCAGTTCTGATTTATAGGTAACACCAAACCAAGGCTCTTTTGCAGTGTATACAAATACAGGCTGTGCTTTTACATTAATCGCTTGCTGGATTTGATCAGGTAAGTAATATTCTTGCTGAGTATTAGCGTTATATTGCTGTAAAAACGTCTCAAAACCTTGTTGCAAATAATCAAAAAAGCACGGCGTGATCCCCCAAAAACTCATAGATCCTAGCGCATCTCGGCTAATTTTTTCACGCAAGCCCTGCGGATTATTTCCAACAATATGTGCAGACTCTTTTTGAATATTTAAATATTCCGTCACTGCAACAAGCCTTCCATCAGCAATACTACATACTCCGCGATTAACCCCACCGTGTTCAGAGAGGGTGTTGATAATCGGGTACCCCACCATTGCCCATTCGGGGCTATTTTTAAAATGCTCACTAAGCAATAAAAATGAAGACGCACCATAATAGTCATCTGCGGTAATAACAATTGCAGGGTTGTTAATATATGCTTTGGCACACAGTAACGCATGCCCTGTGCCCCATGGTTTTATACGTTGCTGTGATAGTGCTTTGTATGCATCAGGAACAAGCGCGTTATGTTGCTCTACTAATACCACGTCAAGGGCTTTTGGTAAGCGAGGTAAAATAGTGTTTTCTATCTCACTGCGAACGGCTTGATTGATGATCAGTACAACCTGTGTCACACCGGCGCGATACGCATCAGTAATGCTTAACTCCATAATCGTGCAATTTAGCCCAGGTATTTCTGCTATTTGTTTATTGCCACCAAAGCGACTACCTAAGCCACCCGCAAGCACAACCAAACTCAGTTTATGTTTTTTCATTTAGAGTCTGCGCATTTATGAGGGTAATTTACCAAGCCAAGCTTGCAACCAAGGCTCAGTTACCGGCCATGGCTCAAAGTCTTCACAGGCATCGATTTCTAGTCGGTTACCAACAGGTTTAGCTTGTAAATCACGTAGTAGCTCATCAAAGCTGCGCCCTGCCCCACAAAACGTATCACCGTAACTTCTATCACCCATGGCAACAATACCAAAAGGCTTGTCTGTTAGCATTGGAAAAGTACTATTTAATTGATGATAAAGATCCGCTAAATTATCAGGAATATCGCCTTGCCCAGTGGTCGAGGTAACAATTAAAATATGCGAAGCATTTTTTATATCATCTAAAGTAGGCTGCTCGAAGACACTAACCTGATGACCAGCTTGCTCTAGCGTGTCGCTAACTTGCTCACTTAATCGCTCTGCACCGCCATACACGCTGCCAACAAAAATACTAATATGTGCCATTTAATAATCCTCTTCTTGTTCTGGCCACCCCAGCTGTTTGCAAATGTTTAACATTGCATCACCCAGCGGCGCTTTAATTGTTATGGGTTCATTATTGTAAGGGTGCACAAAGCTAAGCTCTGATGCAAACAACATTAGACGGCGAAGCGAAAAATGCTCCCTAAAAAACTGATTATGCTGGTTATCGCCATGATTTACATCACCAATAATAGGTAAAGACAAGTGCTTTAAATGCCGGCGTATTTGATGTTTGCGACCCGTTTTAGGAAAACACTCTACCAAAGAATAACGAACCGTTGGGTATTTTCCTATTGGGATAGGCAGCGCAGCTTGATGCAAACAATTAAATTGGGTTTGTGCTTCTTGCGCGGCTTTGTCTTGATCAGCAAACTTATCGGCTATTTTGTCGAGTTCTTCTTTTAACGGTTTATCTAAAAAAACAGATTCAGGCGCAAACCCGCGTACCAACGCTAAATAACGTTTTGTTATTGTGCCCTCAATAAATAATTGATTCATATCACGCGCCGCCTCTGAGCTTAATGCAAACAGTAATACACCCGAAGTAGGCCTATCAAGACGGTGAACAGGAAACACATGTTGCCCTATTTGATCGCGCAGCATTTGCATTGCAAATTGAGTTTCATGTTTATCTAAAAATGAGCGATGAACAAGTAGCCCAGAGGGTTTATCTATTGCTACATAATTTTCATCTTGATAAAGAATCGACAGTTCGCCGTATTCAATAGGCTCTGGGCGCTCACTCATTAGGCTCTCCTAAATATGAATCTAATTGGGTCAGTAAAGCGATAATGTCTTCGCTGCCTGATTTATCAGTGAGTGTCATTTGCGCCATCGGGGCGACTGCAAAATTGCGCGGTAACGGCTGCTTGTTGTCAATTAGCCGCTGTAACTTTTCAATAAATACAAACTGCAACCATTGTTCAAATGCCAGTGTATCGTGACAAAACGGTACGCTAGAATCTAATAAATCGGGATTCAGTGGCTCAACCTGCCACAGTTGATGCTTTTTAAGTAGCGCCGCTAATTGCTGTAAATATATGTGGGTTTGCTGGTACATAATCACCCTTTGGTCTGTGTATTATGCAATTATACCCTGTTCCCACAACAGTCGCTATGGCGTATAATTAATGTAATTTTGTAGTAAAAACAGTTGGAAATCCATGAGTGAACATATAGCTACGTTAGGCCAGCTTTTAGATGGTGCAGGCACTCAATGGCGTGCTTTTGATATTGGCAGGCACATTACCAAGCTTGATAAACAACAATTTTTAGCCGTTGAACAAGCGCAAATTCCTTACCCTTACCCATTAGCAGGTCATGCATGGTTAGCGATTCAGTTTTGGGATAGCAAAGCCAGTAAAGAACCCTATGTGTGGTTCTTAAAATTCCCACTTGATGAGCAAAGTAAGTTAGTAAGCGCGAGCCGTGATCACTTTGCAGATATGGTTATTCAGGCACTAGGAACAGAAATTACCGGCGAGCAAGCCGATGGCACACTCGATAACAACCCTTATGTATTTACTCCGAACGCGAATAAATTAGCGGCGTTTAATGCACAAGTTAAAGTGTTGCTAAAGCAACCAGCGTCGCAATACTACGAGCACGCCCAACTCTACTTTAGTGGCCAAATTGGCTTTGATAATTGGCAAAATGTCGCGTTACAAGGCATTGCCGATTTTGCTTATCGTCTTCATAGTGCTGATAACTTAAAGCACTTACAAGCAGCGTGGCCTAAATTACCAGTTGAAGTATTACAGCCATTAAGTGCAATGCTTGAACACATCGAAATACCGCCCTCGTTAAGTGAGTTATTGTTAAGTTATGGGCAAAACGCCCTTAGTAATAATGATGTTGTTGCGGCCTCTGCCGCGCTGCGTGCAATATCATCAGGGCAAGCAGCAGGGCTTAGCGCACAACTTGTTGACTGCGCGCTTAACTCACCTTTAGGGCAAGATTCTGATATTTTGTTGACCATTGCTGGTCGCTGCTTCAAACAGTTAGAACAGCCACAGCGTTTACATGTGTTTATGGATAACTGTGCGCATCATGAGAAAATAGCTGAATTATTTCCTAGCGTTTTTGCAGATTTAGTTGCAATTGCGACTATTCGCCCTCACTTATTAGCTTTATTACGTGAAGAAAACAGAAGCGAGACATTAGCTCGCGCAATTGGAAGGTTATTCTCTTAAATGGCTAGTTTATGGACGTTCATACTTATTGGTGCTGTAATTTATTTTTTTTGGCTAAATCGTAAAATAGCCGAAGCAGCGAACGTTCATGCCAAACGCCAAAGCGAGCAATTGCAAGTGCAACTTATGAGTGTAGCTTGCAACAAGCGTCGATTTGGCATTTTAAAAAGTGGTAAACCGGGCATGAAAAGCGAATTTATTTTTGAGTTTTCAAGTGACGGTGAAAACGCCTACCAAGGGGTATTAATCATGGAAGATGAAAAACTAAAAAGTGTGGTTGTGCCACCACATAGAATATAATTTCTTAGCACAAAAAACTAAGGCGTAACCTCAGTTACGCCCCAATTGCAAACATCCTGTAAGGTATCCTTTACCTATTCCCTGTTTATCATCCTCTGAACGAGCAAACTACCGTGTTTACTCTCCATTGCATCCTGCAATATCCACTTGCCGCCTTGGCTATCCTGCGTAAACTAACGCTCCTGCAATTTCCTATCGCATCATCCTTGGTGTCCTTTAAATAGCTCCCAGCTATTTTAGTACTCCGTGTACTTCCTGTTTCATCCCTGCATCCGTGTTAACTTGTCCTTTGTGCTTCCTGCTAGTAACTACTTAGTTGCCTGATTCCTTACCCGTGGCAGTAGCTCAATCATTGGGCTATGTCGTCTTGACAAAGTAAAGTTTAAAGCAAACGGCTTAGTATGATAGTGAGGAAAACAAAAAAAATTACGGTCATAAAATTGAAAAATAAAAATAACTATAAATAACAATAGCTTGATGTTTTTAAGAAGATAAAATACGGAGTTAAACTGACAAGGCGCACGTTAATGTAAGATATATCTCACGTAAGTGCGCCCTATTTGGAACATTGGCTTACATAATCACAATTCTAAACACCTAGCCTTGTACAGATAGAGCAGCTTTAAAAAGTAATTCACCTTTAACTCGGTTAAATGTGAGCTGCTTAAAGTGCTCAAAGCCTTGTGATTTAAAAAATTGCGTATGTTCGTCACGAGTCACAAATACCGCTATACCAGAGGACTCAGGATTGTCATGTAATAAACCATCTAAGCCTTTAAGTAATTGGCGGCCAAACCCTTGACCATGAAAATGTGGGTCAACGGCGATAAACGCTAAAAAGTAGTAATTGCCTTGCGGCTTTAGTGCATCACGAATAGTTTTTTCTTTTTCAATTAATTGATTCGTTTGCAAATAACCGGCACTTAACATCAACTTTAATCGCCAATGCCAATAACGCTCTGCTTGAAGTTGGCTACTTGACTCAAATACACAAGCAACTGCTTTTAACTTATCGTTACGGTAAAGGCCAATTAAAGGCTGTTTTTCTTGCCAAAAGCTACTGAGCTCTTCGCGAATAAGCGCACGGAGTTTTTTTTCATAGTCCAGAGGGCTTTTTTCGTTATACCCTAGCAGAGTTTGTAAAATAGGGTCATTTTGGTAGGCCTGATATATAAGACTTGCAGCGGTACTGATATCTTCTGGTGCAATATGTTGCACGCTAAACGTGTCTGTGGATTCTGCTGTGGCTGTCATTTTATTTCCTTTATTATTTTATACCCTTTGTCATTACGCCGCGTAACTTGTTTGGGATTAATTTTGAACTACAACGATGACCAAATGCTCATATAACTATATACCTAAGTGGGACAAATAAGCGAATTTACATTTTAGTTAGTACGCTCACCCACTGCATTGAGTCAGATCATGCTTTAGCGACTTACTACTGAGTAAATAAAGCGTAAATTCAGTAAGGGTTAAACTGGCTAGATATATCATTCCCCCCTAGAGTTAATAAGTATTAAGTATTAATTCATTAAGGAGCACGATTATGGATACGACTAAGCACGACATAAATACATTGTTCGCACAATTAGGGTTACCTAATACAGAAGCAGAAATAGATGCGTTTATTGCATCGCATGCCATTTCGGATACCACATTATTGCAAGATGCTCCCTTTTGGGATGAAGCCCAACAACACTTTATTGCTGAATCGCTGGCGGTTGATGGCGATTGGAGTGAGGTAATTGACGAACTCGACTCTCGCCTTCGTCAAAATAATTAAATCGCACATTTTAATGTGTCTGAGCCACTTTATTGTTACCATACCTGCTCGCAACTTCCATGTTGCGAGCTTACTTTATTAAAGAGT
The DNA here is from genome assembly GCF_000764215.1 of Pseudoalteromonas sp. ND6B. Lineage (NCBI taxonomy): Bacteria > Pseudomonadati > Pseudomonadota > Gammaproteobacteria > Alteromonadales > Pseudoalteromonadaceae > Pseudoalteromonas > Pseudoalteromonas sp. ND6B. The sequence continues at coordinate 79,607 of NZ_JQFL01000057.1, read as the reverse complement.
TATAAATCGAATGAATGCTGCTGTATTTGAAGCTATTAAAGTCCTTCTTGATGAAGGCAAAGTCCCCACTGTTGCACTAACTAAAAGCCGTTTAGTAAAACCACTTCCTATGCCGGTTATTATTGCGGCAGTGAGTCAATATAAAAATAATCCCGATTCAATTTATAATTTAATGAAAACACCCGAGCAAGCAAGTAACTCAGATCCTAAAAACACTCAGTTAGATAGAATTGAGCAAAAACTTGACCGATTACTTGCTTTGCTAGAGCAAAAATAATTTGAGACTATAAATGTTTGTTGTTGATTTAACATTTGATTGCTACCAAGACACAACCCTAGAGCAAGCCGAGCAGGCAATAAACCGCTTAGTGAATGCATTACGCTTTAATGGCCAAATCATTGGAGAGGAATTTCCAACGGTTTTAAAAGATGGCTATTTTATTACTCGTGTAATGTGCCCGACCGAAGACTCCATGCACCCACTTAATAACAGTGCGTTTGTTAAACACAGTGTTGAAAAGCTTCATGGCGCTGGTTTGCTTGCTCCCAAAGTAAAGGTCATCGGCCAAGATATTCACTCCAATGGTGCCGATGGCTGTAAAGAGCCATCAAGCTATATTTTATATACCACCTATGTGCATACATGTAGCCCACTGTATTGTGGCGATGACTTTTTACCCGTGCCGCTATTTAATATTCCTGCGATTGCTAATGGTGACTATAAAACACTAATTAAATGGCAAGAAGATTGGCAAGCGTGCGATCAAATTCAAATTAATGGTGCAACACGCTGTGAATTTCCAGCGCTTGAAGAAATAGCCAGCACCCAAAGTGATTTATACCGCCGTGGTAAAGATATAACTAAACGGATTAGTTTTTTAACTAAAAAGCCTGTTTACTATTATTTATACCGTGTGGGGGGGGTTGATAAAGCCTCTGAACTTGAGCGTAAATGCCCGAGTTGCCATGGTGAATGGAAATTACCCGAGCCTTGGTTTGGCTTGTTTGATTTTAGGTGTGAACCGTGTGGTATAGTCTCTAATATTTCGTGGGATTTTCAATAAATCCCACACTTAAGGTGCTATGTCTAAAAACATCACACCTTAAAACTACCTTATAATTATACTGTCAACGATGCTATAAATTCACTGAGGTTTTTGGCAAGTACATGATGTGGTTTTTTACCTACATACTCTAGGCACACCTCACCTGTTTCTACTAATACGGTAACAAGCAAATCGTCTTGGTCGGTTAACCCAATAAATACACTTGGCGCTTGTTTGAGTTTACGTTTCATTAAAACATGACCGGTGATATTTTGTTGCAGTAGGTCAAAATCATCTTCATTCCATGCTTGTAATAATTCCACTTGATGTCCGTCAATATTGGCTACAACACTGCCAGCAAACATATGACCATAAAATTGACTCAACGCCTCTGGAAACTCAAGCTCCAATGCGTTAGCGAGATCGGTTAATGAACCTGAAGGCTCTCTAACTATCGCTTGCCATTGGATCATACCATGTTCATCGGCGCTACCTATTTCACATGGGCTTGGCCATTGCTCATCGTGGACGATTAATGGGCGCTTTTGTGTATTAGTAATCGTTTGTTGGCTAAATTTTTCGTGAAGTTGAGCTAATTGCATTGCAACAGACATACTGTGAAACTCATTTAATTTATATATAATGCCCCCATTGTAACTATTTAAGAGCAAACATGACAGATTACAGCAATTCTCCTGATCTTAAAGGCAGCGTACTTGGTCAATCTACTGAGTATGTCGATCAATACACGCCCAGCTTGCTTTTTCCTATTGCTCGCAAGCTTAATCGTGATTCATTAAGTATTGATGAAACTGCGCTGCCGTTTAAAGGCCAAGACATATGGACAGGTTACGAACTGTCTTGGTTAAATACTAAAGGTAAGCCTCAAGTTGCGGTGGCATTGTTTACTTTCGAATGTCAAAGTAGTCATATTATTGAATCAAAGTCGTTTAAGCTTTATTTAAACAGCTTTAATCAAAGCCGTTTTGGGAGTATTGAAATTGTTAAACAACATTTAATTGACGACTTATCCAATGCGGTAAACAGCCCTGTAAAGGTAACCTTATACAGCGCTGATGACTACAATTGTATTCCTTGCACACCACTGCCAGGTGAGTGTATAGATGAGTTAGATATTGAGATAGATAACTACCATATTGATGCCCATTCACTTAAATCACAAAGCAATAAAATAGTCACCGAAACTTTGCATAGCCACTTGCTTAAGTCTAACTGTTTAATTACTTCACAACCGGATTGGGCGAGTATTATTATTCGCTATACCGGTGAGCAAGTTTGTCGTGAGTCATTATTACGCTATTTAATTTCATTTAGAACTCACAATGAGTTTCATGAGCAATGTGTGGAACGTATTTACAGCGACTTAACCACTCAACTCCATATTAAAAAACTTGAAGTATACGCTCGTTATACGCGCCGTGGTGGGCTTGATATAAACCCATATCGCTCAACACATTATAACGAAACCCCATTTGCGGTAAAAATAAACCGACAATAAGTGTCGCGTTACCTTAACAAAAAAGGAGCCTGAGGCTCCTTTTTTAGTCATTAAGTTGCTTAGTTGGCACCGCCATGCCACACACATCAATATAATTATGGCTGTACGCAAACCATTCCTCGCTGCGGTTACCCCTAGCAATAATTAATTGTTTGAATGAATCAGAGTCTGTTTTCATTACTTTAAATTGACTGCTATCGTCTGCTACATCCGCTAATACTTGTAGATCTGTAATGGGGTTAAACTCGGTATTCTCAGTTGGCGTTCGCGCTAGCTGATGAAAATGTGCCATGCCTTTAAGCACCCGACCAAACACGGTAATATTTTTGTCTAAATAACGCGGCCCTTGACCTATGGTGACAAAAAACTCACTGCTGGCACTGTTTATATCGTTATCGCGCGCCATTGCAAATATGCCATGACAATGGACTTGCCACGTTTGTGTATGCGCTTGGTTTTGTGCAACCGCAAAGCCACCTAAAAACCCCGTTACGGGTGCATAACCATCACTGCCCATCTCGGTTATTGAAAGTGGCTCAGTGGTGGTTAAATAAAATTCCGCTGGCACCGTGCTATGTTTAGTTTTGGCTAACTTTTTACCCGTACTATCGCCACCTTGAGCTACAAACCCTTCAACAAAACGGTAAATGTGAGTACCTTGATAAAAGCCTTGTCTTGCCAGTTTTTTAATATTCGCAGTGTGTTTAGGCGCAAGTTTGGGGTTAAGCTCAATATATGCGGCGCCTGTGGGCAGGGTTAACTTTAGAATATTCTCTGATTCGACCCATCGCCATTCATCATCTTTAGCCGCCGCAATAATCTCACTGCTTGTTAGCTTTTTAGCCGATGAGGCTGATGATTGAGTACTTTGCTGGGCACACCCACCTAACAAGGCCGACACTAAAAGGGTCACTACACACTTTTTCATACCTTTCCTTTTTTATTGTTATCTATTAGGGTCTGTTGACCTTTCAAGGTTAAATTTGCAGCAGCCTGTTTGGTATTTAGGCAAGGCAGAGCCTATGTGGTGTGCTTATTCCCCATAAATAGGCGATAACGCAGCATCAATGCCAAACAGGCGCTGCCCTTCGGGTTCTGCCTAGGGGCAATTTACTCTTTGTTACTCGGTTTTTACTTAGCCCACTAGGTTACAAACCTCGCGCCGCGATTAAACCGCCCCTAGTTTGAACAAATTTTAATCCGCAAAGGTCAACAGACCCTAGTCCCAATCAAACTTATACAGTATGTCTACGTTTTGGTATAAGCCACTGGTTATTTCTATGTATAGTTTAGAGAGTAACTGGTAGCGCACAGCCACTTCACTGAGTGAGTCGAATACCCCGACACTGTACTTAACCTGTAAGCTTGGGGCTATATAACCTGATATCTCTACTTTTGTTTGCTCACCACTGCCTTTAGAGCTTAAGCTTACATCAGATAAACCAAAGGTTTCACCCACCTTAGAAACCACTCCCTCACTGCGACTCACACCTTGAGAAAGTAATAACTGAGTTAACATAGCATCTGTAGAGCTGTCGCCCTCTCCTAATGGTTGCCCATTGAGTAAATAGGCTAAGGCTTGGGCTTGATCCATCGCAGGCTCAGAAAATACTTTTAACGTAGGTTGCTCAACACTGCCGGTTAAAGTCACCCCGGCAATCACACCATCAGCGGTATTATCTGGGTTACGAATCGCTTTAATGTTGAGATACGGTTTGTCGATTGCGCCACTAAAACCTACTTGCCCTGTTCTAATTATCAAGTCTTGCCCGAAGGCTAAATACGTCCCTTCTATTAAATTAAGCTCTCCGGTTGCAATAATTGGCGTACCTTGGCTCATTTTAAGCGCTAAATCACCAGTTACTTTAGACTTGAGTCCAAACGATTCGACTTTTACATCATTTTTTACTGTTACTTTTAAGTCTATATCGTAATCAAAAGGGACTTTTTTAGCCTCTTGTGTTTTTTGATCAATAATTATTTCATCATCGCTTACTTGCACTGCGCCCTCGGGCAACTCTTCAATTTCTATACGCCCATAAGGTACAACCACTTCACCAACAAGGTTAAGCGCGTTATCTGCTATGCCGATTTTTAGATCGGGTGATACTTTAAATATCACACCCTGCTGCGCTCTAACAAAAAACTCATTGCCAACAACTGCAACATTAACCGCGGGTTGCTCACCTTGCCAATCAACATCACCGGTAAGTTTAACTTGCCCGCCTTGAGGATCACTTAAGTTACCTTTAATCGTTGCCGTGGTTTTATTAAATAAAATATGTATATTAGAGTCTTTAAGTGCAACGGGTAATTGCTCTCCCTCTAAATTAATGTCTGCTATCTTAAGCTCACCATCTAACTGAGGATCTTTGAGCGTTCCTGCTAATGTAACCTGTCCGCTGATTGCCCCTTTAAGTTGCTCAAGCGTATCTAAAAATGGCTGAATGTCTGAGAGTAAAATTTTATCTATATTAACGTTACCAGAGAGTGTTTGTGTGTTTTGAATGTCGTCAATATTTATATCGGTAGCTATTTTACCTAGCACACTGGATGCCAAGTTAGCTTTAATTTTACCAACTTGCGAATCTGAAAAAGCACGAATACTGAGTGTTTCTATTGGGAGTTTAAATCGATCCTCTTCTGAGGTTAGCACTGCATTTAATCCATTAGAATTTACATTAGCTCTGAGTGTTTTAAGTGCACCTGACTGCCAATTAGCAGCAAAATCACCTGTTAAGTCTCCGCGTGTGCGAATATTATCTGGTAATAAGTGCTTAAGCTCTGCAAGTGAGAGGTTAGCAAGCTTTGCATTAAACTGCCCTAGCGCTTTTGTTTGCGACAAGGTATCTATACACAACTTACTTTGAGCTGATTGCCAACAATGAGCACTCACATTAAAATCCCCGTTTTGTGTATTCACCATAACGGATATTTTTTTAGTATTATTAAAACTCAGCTTTTTATCACTAAGGGTTATGTCACTTAGCTCACCATTCCAAATGGCATTTTTCATTTTGCCATTAAGCTCAAGTTCCACCGCGCCTTTTTCGGCATCAATCGACGCGCTAAGTTGATGATCTGTTTTATCACCACTGGCAGCTATGTTTATATTATTAATTTGCTGCCCAGCGACCAGTGCAGATGCAACATTAACACTGAGATCAGTTTGCCAATCAGCGGCCGTATCTAGTTGAGATTTTATAGCAAGTTTATTAATGTTTATCTCATTAAAAATAAAACGCTCTAGTATGACGGCTAAGTTAACCGAAGGGGTTAATCTATTGCCGCGTACTTTTAAATCCGCTTTACCGTTAGCAATAAAAGGAAGGTTAGCCTGCTCATCACTATTAAGTGTAATATCACCGTCAACTTGCCATGTATCATCTACCTGCCCATTCAAAGTTAACTTGTTAGCACCACTACTTAAATAAAAACTATCGATATCCGCTTTTAATTGATTATCTAACTTAAAGTTTGCAGCAAACTCTAAGGGAATGTTGTTTAAAAAGCCAGCTAGCTTAGTATTGTTCATTTGTAGCTGCCAGGTATCGGCTTGAGCGTTAAATACGCCTTTAAACGTCCCTGAAACATCACTGGTTAGGGCATCGGTTAAGTATTGCGCTTTTAAATTTGATAAAACGCCGGTAAAGTCCGCTTTAATTCCCTGTTGCCAATCAAGCTGTGCTTGAATATTCGCAGCGCTATCGTTAGTTTTTAAAGCAAGCGTTTCAAGCGTCGCGTTGGTTAGTGTGCCTTTTAGCTGAGCATTTAAATCTACACTTGGATAAGCATCTAGCTGAGTATTACCCGTTAAACTTAATTGATAGTCGTTAGCATTACCTTGGGCACTTAAATTGATCTTTTTAACCTTTAGCTCATTATTTTGTGTATTAATAAGCCATTGATTAATTTTGCCATTAACACTAAAGGGATAATTTTTCTGTTTGAGGTTGGCTGTTGCTCTCAAATTTAAAGGAAATAATCCTGTGGTATCAAGCGCAATGTTAAGCTTGGCTAGATCACCATTTATATCAAGAGTAGCTCCGTGTTCATTCCCTTTTAAGCTAATGTTGCCGTTAATAGGCATAGCCCCTTCCAGTGTTGCATCAAGCTGAGTATTTAACTGCCACTGCTGATAACCTGCCGATAGTGACTGTACCTTAATAGTGGCATCTTCTACGCTCATTTGCAGGGCAATATCATCAATTGAATAGTGTTGCTCGCCCTGATTTATTGTCACGTTGGTGATATTGAACTGCTCAACATTGATGTTAAGTGGCGAGATAAAATCGATATTGGGTAAAGCTGGTAATTTCTTAATAGCCGTTGTTGTTTGTTGATTAGCCGCTGCTTGTTGAGCTGCGGTTTGCTCTTTTAATACCACATTAATACGAGGAATGGTCAAGCGTTTAATTGTAACATCAGACCCTTCAGCCTTTGCCGACAATTGCAGAGTGTTAAGTGTTACATTTGCACTTGAATGATTTAAAATAAATTCATCAATAGCTAGATTTTTTAATGCAATATTAAAGGGTAAGGTTATTTTTTCTAATGCTTCGGTTGGCGTATCGTCTTTATTCTCAGCGCTTTTTGGCAAGGTTAATTTAATCGACTTAGCGCTTAAATTATCAATACAAATACCATCACATTGCCACCAAAATAAATCTATCTTTAGTTGCTGTGCATTAACGCTTACGCCATTTTGGTCAAACTGTAAGTTAAATGCGTCATTGTATAAAAATCGGCCATTTTTTATTTCAATGGTTAAGCCATCAACCAATTTATTCGCTGTATAAGCAAGCAATTGATTACCAGGGGCGGTAAACAAAACGCAAAACAGTGTAACTAACAGCGTTGCTAAAACGGCGCTAACTATCGCCGTTACTTTTTTAAATACTGACATTAAATTTCAGGCCCTATGGTAATACTTAAACGGGTACTTTTACTTTCTTTTGTGAGCCCCCACGCGTGATCAACTCTTATCGGACCAACCGGTGTTAAATAACGAAAACCAAATCCTGCACCTACTTCAAATTGTTCTGAAAAATCATTGGTTGCGGTCCCCCCATCAACAAACAGCGCAGCTCGCCAATTTTTAGCAAATTGGTAGTTGTATTCAACGGTACTCGCTAATAAATATTTACCACCAATACGCTCACCCTGCTCGTTTTGCGGAGAAATCGACTGATAAGCAAAACCCCTGACACTTTGATCGCCACCGGCATAAAATCGCAAAGAAAATGGCACGTTATTTATATCATTAACAATCATTGCGCCCACGTTTGCTTTTAAAAAGATCAGATGGCGGTCAAGGTAAGTACGTAACCAAGCATGCTGTAATTGAACTCTAACCAAATTGGTACTTGAGAGTACGCTATCGAGTCCAAACTCAGCTGAAATAGACCACTGCTCCCCCCAATAAGGTGTGGTGCCACCCTTTGATTGTTTACGCGCATAACTGATCCCAGGCATTAACATTTCACTTGTTTTTTCTTCGTCATCCCCTATGCGGTAGGTTTCTTGCTCACGCCTTAAAAAAGCCGTTCGTACCCATTTATGCTCAGTTAACCACTGGCGCTGTAACTGACCTGTTAGTATTTCACTGTAGGTTTCATTGGTTAATTCATCTTCCAACTTATAACCGACAGAAAAGCGCCATAAATCATCGTTCGGATCATTCACCGGCACGGTGTAAGCCATGGAAATATCTTGCTGTTTTTGAGAAACATTTAAATTGCTTTCAAGATAGTGCCCGTTATCGGTGATCCATGGTTTACTCCATTTAAAACGTACTTTCGGCCCTAAATCTGTACTAAAGCCACCACCAATTTCATAACTATTTTCTGGTTTATGTAACACATCCACTTTTATAGGAACTTGCTTGTTTTTTCTCGCTGTAATATCGGCGTAAACACGCACGCTCTTAAAATAAGGGGTACTTGATAAATCAAGATTATAATCGGCAATATAGGATGCTTTGTACGACTGACCCATTTTAAATGGCGCCAAAGAGCGGATATATTTTTCGGCTGGAGTATTTCTGGCAATTAAAATATCACCAAATTGATAACGAACTCCGCTATCAATAGTAAAAGTAATGGTTGCGCTGTGTTTTTTTAGTGATACTTCAAATTTTCTAACAGGCCATTTTGCATCGAAATATCCATACTCTAGCAACACTGACTCTATTTTTTTATGCGCGCTGCTATAAACCCCATGATTTAAAATATCACCTTGTTTTAAATTAAGATCTTCAATCGTTTTTTGAACGAACGGATCCTGTTTTGCTTCACCATTAATAGTTATATTAAGTGACTCAATACGTGTGGCTGGGCCTCGCTCTATATTTACAACAAGTTCGCGCTCGTCTTTATCAAAATCAATATTTACTACTGGACTGTAATAACCTAAGGCTTTGATACTGTTCTCAACTTGCGTTTTTGCATACCGACGAAGTGTACGGGTTGGTTTTTCACCAACAAGTTGTTTTAAATAAAGTGCAACGTTATTTTCTAAGTCGCCACTGATCCCTTTAATTTCATAATCTTCAATTATATTTTCAGAGGCAATAGAAGACAGGCTTACTAATAAGCAAAAAAAACAAAAAAACTTTAAAAGCTGATTGAACAAGTAAATATCCTTACTGTGGTATCCATAAAATAAACCGCTAAACAGAGATATACTACCATAGCCACAATGAGCCTAACATTAACTTAATCGCAATTAACACTCAAAGATGCAGTCAAAATTTAGTACGCGTTAACGGTTTATTTTGGTTACAATAGCTATAACGAGTACAAAATAAAATTAATGAGTTTTTTAATGCAATTCCCTGATGATGACAATGGCCAGCTACTTGCTGAAATTTCCGCCGCTGGTGTAGATTTAAGTAAAATGCAACAAATTGATTTTTACATTTTATTTGAACAACAGGTTGATGCCGAAAAATTTGCAACTGAGATTGTAAACGATGCATTAGTGCAAACTGCTGATGTTGAAAAATGCAAAGATACCGGCGTTTGGGAAGTAATTGCCCATGTACAAATGGTGCCTGAACATGCACTGTTAGGCCAAGCAGAACAATACATTGAAAGCATAGCGAACAGCTTTAATGGCTATGGTGATGGTTGGGGATTAGACGCAGAAGAGGCATAATCCCTAATTTAAATGATGAATGATATCCAGCTTAGTCTATCGACTTAGCTGGTTTGCTTTTCTGAAGCTGCCTTTATAATCAAAAAGTTTATCTGCTACTTTCCAGCCATATTTTTTACTTTTTCGCGCAATCACAAAATCCGGTGGTATTAAATCAAACTGCGCTTTCATAGCTTGCTCTGCACTGACAAATTCAATCGGGGATTGGCCCTGACTTACACGCTTACCAAACTGCTGATTAAAGTAATACCGAGCACCTTTGTTTGATAAATCAAAAATTTCATCACAACTGGCTCCGTCTTCATCAAAATAAGTAATTTTTAACAATTGCACTTTAAGTTTAGTCACACTCAAGCCACTACAACGAAGTACTAATGCATCTTTAAGGTTTAACGCATTACGTAGTTTATCATCAGGATCGGCCATCACAGCACCACAGTCATGGCATTTTCGGGCAGCAATATCATTTTGTGCGCCGCACTGCTCACACTCTTTAAAACGAAAGCGGTAATCGCATTGCTCGCTTAAACCGTTATCATCTTCTAGCAAACCTTTACAACGCCTGCCGAAGTGCTCGATTACTTTGCCATCAGCATCTGTTTTTCCCCAAAATATATTGGCAAAGCCACACCCAGGACACAGGACTTGCACGGGTTCATTATCGCTATCGCCTTTTTTATCTCCCACTTCTGGGTAGAATAAGTCAAAGCCATTACCCGCATAGTCAATCACTAAACAATCATCTTTACCCTCAGCCAACCTCAAGCCTCGACCGACAATTTGCTGGTATAAACTTACCGACTCCGTGGGGCGTAAAATAGCAATAAAATCAACATGAGGTGCATCAAAACCCGTCGTCAGTACTGATATATTTACTAAATATTTTAACTGTTTAGCTTTGAACTGCTTTATTATTTTATCGCGTTCGCTATTCGGCGTATCCCCCGTGATCAGCGCACTGTGATCCTTTGTTAGATAAGTCATTATCTCTTGTGCATGCATAACCGTAGCTGCAAAAATCATCACGCCGTAACGATTTTCACTGTATTGTATAACCTGTTGTAAAATTGTTTGAGTTGCACGGGTCGATTTCTTTAACAGCGCATTCATGTCCTCATTGCTATATTGCCCAAATGCATTGCTAGTTAAAGATGAAAAGTCATAATGGCTAATTGCAGCATCAACCTCTTTAGGGGGCGTTAAATAGTTATGCTTAATCATATAGCGCAAAGGTAATTCAAAAATACAGTGTTTGAATGGACTCTCTTTATTGCCTCTTACAAACCCATGGTAATGATGATGATAAATCCAGCCTAATCCAAGGCGGTAAGGCGTTGCTGTTAAGCCTAATACTTTTAATTCAGGGTTGTGAGATTTAAGTGCATTAATAACCTTACCGTATTGGCTTTTCTTTTCGCCATTCACTCTGTGACACTCATCAATAATGAGTAATGAGTAGTGCTCATTAAGTTTGTCTAAATTACGCGATAACGACTGCACACTCGCAAAAGTGACCTGATGGGTTAACGACTTCTCTTTTAATCCGGCTGAAAATATACTTGCCTCAAGACCAAAGCTTTTATACTTTTGAGCATTTTGCTCAACTAATTCTTTTACGTGCGCCAACACCAATATTTTTTGTTTAGCAATACGTGCAAGCTCAGCTATCACTAAACTTTTACCCGCCCCCGTAGGCAACACAATAACGGCAGGTTCGTTAGTTTTTCTAAAGTGTAAAACGGTGCGTTCAACCGCCTCGCTCTGGTAGGGTCTGAGGGTGTAGGTCATCAAAGGTAAGAATTCTTAATCTAATCAATGGTTAATTTTTAGAAAGACAGCTCTATTTCACATTCGTTTTAATATTTATATTCATAAATAATCAGCTAACTTTGAAACTATTTATAAATTTAGAGCACTATATTATGTATAAATATAAAAAAAAACCCTTAATCAACATCATTAAGGGTATTTAATTATTTACTGAGCTTACCAGCAATTCTAAGGAACTTTATTAGTATAAAATTTTTATACTAATAATTAGTAGCTTTAGAATTTGTATGTAGCTTGTAGGTAGGCAAAACGACCGATATTATCATAAATCGCTGAACCTGCGCCCGTACCGGTTGTTGAGCCCGGTAATCCACGATTGAATAAGTTATCAACACCTAACTTAAAACCTACTCCGCTATCAAATTTATAAGCGACTGAAGCATCAGTTATAAAGTATGAACCGTAACGCATTTGATTTGAAGGATTCGGGTTTGTTTCGATTGATTTATGATCGTATAACTCAACACCATTAATAAAGCGAGTGCTGAAATCTACAACAAGGTTTTCATATGTATAATCAACTGAGATACTACCCTGCCATGTCTCATCACCTAAAACACCTTCATAATCAGTGTAATTTTCTGGCTCAGCTGAGAATGGAAAGTCTTTTGCTTCAATCAAATAAGTACCAATAAAGCTAGTACCGAAGCTACCACCTAAAGCGTCGAAGTCATAGCCAAACTCAAAGTCAACACCCGAGTTAAGACTGCGTGCAATGTTAAGCGCAAAACCTTTTAGAAGTGTAATTTCACTAGTATTAGGGTCACGCGTAATTAGTTTACAGAACTGGTTATCAATACCGGTTGGAGAATCTACACAACGATCGATAATTGTTTGGAAACCAATGCCACTGATTGTGTCATCAATATCAATTTCCCAGTAATCGGCAGTTACACTGAAACCCTCTAACCACTCAGGTTGGTACACAATACCAGCGGTAATAGATCTAGATTCTTCTGGTTGTAGGTCTGGATTACCACCAACTAATGTCTCTAGCGTTGCACTATCATAATTTGAATCAAAGTCAGCTGGAACACCTAAAGCAGCACAGTTAGATTCGCGAATAGCTCGGCCTGCATCACTTAATTGTGCAAGCTCTGAAACTTTACAGCTATCGTCAACACCTGCGAAAGACTGACTTTGACCAGAAAATAACTCGTCGATATTAGGCGCACGCATTGCTTCAGATAAGGTAAAGCGAGCGCGTAATTCTGGTGTAATAGTCCAATCAAGACCTAACTTCCAGCTTGTTGCATCGCCAATAGTAGAGTAATCAGCGTAACGAACCGCGGTATCAAATACTAATGTATCTATTAGAAATACATCTTCAATCAGTGGCACTGATAGTTCGAAGAAAGCTTCTGTTACATCATAACCACCATCCGTTTCACCAAGTGCATTAAAGAATGTAGCCCCAGTTTTAGCAAAAGCATCTTCAATCGTCACACTTGTCTCATCACGGTACTCAACACCACCAGCAAAACCAACCATACCCGCTGGTAGTTCATAAATTGCCGAATTACTAAATGTTGCATTAAAAACTGTTTGCTTGATTTCTGATGTACCAATTGAAGTCGTTGTCACATAGTCAATAGCTTCTTGGCTAATTGCTCCATCACCCATTATATTTGCAGCAACACATCCATCAGCTCGAGCTGCTGCGTCACGACATACAATATTGTTATTGTCATCAAACACAGCGTCAATCGCATTAGCATAATTATCCATAATAACGTTTGCACCGTTAATACGTTCAATTTCTGACTTACCATGCACTAAAGAGATATCCATTGCCCAGTCATCACTGATATAACCCTGAATACCTGCTACAAACCGAGTTGTTTCACGAGTATTTTCTTCAAGACGACGACCTATATCGTTAAACATTTTGTTCACACCAATAAATGGCAAATCATTATCATCCATTAATTGTGCAACATCAGGTGTTAAAAATGCGTTGTCGCGTTGTATCAGGTTTGCACCAGAGTAAAAACGGAAGAACGGTTGGCCTACATTCTCGCCCTCTGTTTTAGAGTATTTAGCTTGGAAGTATGCGTTTAGCTCGTCTGTAACATCATAATTTGTTTTAAAATTAAAATTAATACGATCAAATTTAGGCTGTATCTCTGAATATTGACGTAGATTAATGAAATCACAACCCGGACTCGCACAAAAAGAGCCATCTGCAATCGGACCACTATAGACATCACCAAGGGTACTATCACCATTGAACTTGCCCATAATCCCACCAGTAAACGGGTTCCATACAGTACCTTGATTAGAAATTAGGTAGTAACCAGCATTTGGCATTACGATTTTATCTGGGTATTCTTCACTATCGAGTTGATCGTCAGGGCGAGCTTGACCTGTTACTACTTCATAAGGTAGTGATGCGTAGGATGTTGCAGTCCATGGGTTATCAAGCGCATTTAATGAGTCTTGTGCGTTGTACTCTAAAGAGAAAGCGGCATTACCACGCCCTTCTGCAAAGTCTTGGCCATAAGAGACAGTGAATTTTTCATTTTGATATGAGCTATTATCAGCAAAGCCTTTTGTTGCTGATACATTAAAACCTGTAACATCTTTTTTTAATATAAAGTTAACTACACCCGTTACCGCATCGGCACCATAAACAGCCGATGCACCACCAGTAATAATCTCTACTTTCTCAATCCAAGAGCTAGGAATTGTATTCGTATCAACCGAAGATGTACCTGGAGCACTTGCAACATGGCGCTTACCATCAACAAGTACCAGAGTACGAGCACTGCCCATACCGCGTAAATCTAGTAAGCTAATACCCGCAGTGCCGATAAAACGACCAGAGTTTGCAAGTGAATAAGTAGTCGCTAAGGCTGGCAGTTTATTTAATACTTCACCGATATTCATCGCACCAGTGCTAACCAAATCCTCACCTGTAATTACAGTTACCGGTGATGGTGAAATTGCACCTTCACGTAATATACGTGAACCTGTTACTTCAATGCGTTCTACTTTTTCTGCATTTTCTTCTTCTGCAGCAAATGCACTTGCTGAGAAAGCAGCTGTAGATGCTGCACCAAAAGCGATCGCTAAGCGAACTGCTTTTGAAACTTTATTGTTCAACATTAAATTCTCCCTAAGGTGTTATTATATTTTTTATTTAACTAAACAGGCAAATATCAGCATTAAAACCTGTCTGTTATTTAACATCTTAAGCTTAATTTATGCACAAGGTCAACAACCCATTTACATATAAATTACAAGAACACAATTTTTAACTTTATTTTTTTACATTATCACCAAGTTCTTTCAAAGGTTAAATAAACGATTTAAATTAAAAGTATACTTTTAAAAAAATTAATTATTTAGTATCAAAAGCTTGGGCTAATTATAAGGTTTAAATACTAAATAACTTAATTTGACTTAAGTAATTATTTTGTATGAGTTTATTATCACAATACTTGCTTTATTTAGAGCAAATAATAATTTTTTCATCTATCAATTTCTTAGAATTACATGGCTCCTCGTCTAAATAGAATTTTACTGATTACCTATTACTCATATTAATAAAGATGTTAATTAGTCTTAATAAAACTAACTTGGCATCGCTTAAATAATATTATTTTAAGTTAAACCAGCCAGTAATTGAGTATCTTGCAGCACGAGCAAATGGAGTTACATAAGAAACAGAATGTGGTAATTGCACATCAAAAAGGGATAAAACATTACTTTTGGGCATAAACGTCTCTGTCAGCATTCCATCCATTTCATAAAAATGTAACAAACCACCCCAGTCTGGGTGCCACTGTGGTGTAAAACCAAAAACAAAAGCGATTGCTCTTTGCTTTGTAGGGAGTACATCATTATGTCGTGTCAAAAAATTTCCTGGTACATAGCGTGTTAATTGCACACTTGCACTTTTTAAACCCTTTACACCTGTAACATCACTAATCAATTTTAAAACTTCTTGGCCATTAAGATAATTAAATAGCTCCTTTAGTAACTCATCTTTTTCATTCTGAGTTATTTCATATCGCCCATAAAAAAAGCCAACCCCTTTACTCGCATTTTCATAAATAGTCTGCTGAAGCGCTCTCATTTTATTGGGAGACATATTTTTTAATTCATCATCTGATGATTGAATGTATTGGCCATTTAAAGAATATGCATTCAAATAAGGAATATTGTGTTTTAATTTTTCTGTAATTTTAGAAAAACCATCAAACTCTAAAACACTATCAACCATAATTCTCTTATTTTTAGAGTATTCCCTATGTAAATTAACTACATCAATATTTTTATTTAGTTGAATCATAAATATTCCAAAAATAAAAAAGCCACTAAAAAGTGGCTTTTAAATAAAGTTTAAGTTTCTAAGTTATTAGAACTTAATTGTAGCTCGTACATATACAAAGCGATCCATATTAACGTCGTACTCTGTAACAGAGAAGTTGTTAGTTGAGATTGCAAAGTCATTGTTAGTGTATTCACGAGAAGGTTCTTTCGCGAATAAGTTCTCAATACCTACACTAATTTTAGTGTTGTAAGCGTCTAGCGCATAACCTACAGATACATCATGTACAAAGTAAGAACCAATGTAATCAGCCATACCTGGGTAATTTTCTGCGCCGTAAGCTATGTCATAGTAGTTTTGCATACGGTCAACATAACGTGTTTGCCAATGCGCATCAAAGTCACCTTGAGACCAATCTAGAGCAAATGTGCCTTTATATTCAGGATAACCAGCATCACCATACTGTACGCCTACTTGATCTTCGCCATCGAACTCGTTAGTCATTACATAAGACAAATCAAGAGATGTTCTGAAGCTACCGTACTCAGTATCAAACTTGTATGCAGTATAAAAATCTATACCTTCAACATTGTAGGTACCTGAGTTTTGTAGGAAGTTACGTAAATCAACGATATTACCGTTAGCATCACGGTCAATGTAATCACAAGAAGATGCATTACTTCCTGAAGTACACTCGTTCAATATACGATTAGAACCGTAACGACCAATTGAGTTTTCAACTTCGATATCGTAGTAATCGATTGTGAATTCTAAACCATCAACATAGCTTGGGTTATAAACAATACCAAACGTTTTAGATTCTGATTCTTCTGGTTGTAAATCTGGAGAAGAAACGCGAGTTTCACGGATCTGTGTATTAGCTTGCGTGTAACCATTTGGTACGCCAGCACAACCAGGTAGGCTTGGAACAACACCTTCTACAGAGTTACACGGGTCTGTTAATGTAGGGTATGCATCTGCATTACCTGCATATAAGTCAGAGATTGAAGGAGCTCGGTAACCTTCAGCCCAAGTACCACGAAGAAGTAAATCATCCATTGGACGGTATTCAACACCAACTTTAGCTGTAGAATTGCTACCATATGCGCTGTGGTCAGAGAATCTAATTGCTGGTGCAATAGTTAAACCATCAAATACTGGAATTGAAAGTTCTACATAAGCTTCATCTAAGCGGAAGCCACCTGAAGTTGCATCACGTTGGTTACCTGAAGTTTCACCACTTTGAGTTAGTGGATCAGGCGTATCGTAACCTGACTCTTCACGACGTTCAAAGCCAACGGCCATACCTACAACACCTGCAGGTAACTCAAATGCATCACCAGCAAAGTTTACTGTGTAATCTTTAAGTTCTAAACCTTCACGAGAAACACTGTCAAATGTTACAAAATCAACCATATCTTGTGTAATTGAGCCAGCACCACCAAATAGGTTAAGTGGTACACAAGAAGTAGATGCATTACAGTTGTCACCTAATGCTTGGTTTATACGAGTAAGGTTAAGTAGACCTGTTGTTAAAACGTCTTGGCTATTCTTACCATAAATGTAAGAAGCATCCCAAACCCAAGATGTATCACCAATACCGCCCTCTAAACCAACCATTGCACGGTAAGTAGTATCATTTTGTCTGTAAATACGGTTACCAGCTTCTACAAAACGACGTTGACCAGCAAATGGGATATAACCTTCTACACCTGAGCGAGAAGCATCACCATAAAGTGTTTCACCAAATGGGTTGTAGATATTATTTTCGTGGATGTCTACTCGGCTAGCTGCTGCACCAAAAGATGCACCAATTGTTAATGGCATCGCTGCAAGTAGCTGTGAAGATTTACGGTTAGTCATCATGAAATCTGATACGAAACGAACGTCATCACTTAAGTCATAAAAAGCTTGAACATAAAAACTGTTACGCTCTTGTGGCGTTGCAAGGTAGTTTTCAGGCGCGTAGTTGTAAACATCACCAGCTCGGTCACGGAATGAATCTAAACCTACAGCTGAACCTGCGCCATTAGGAACTAAATCAAAACCAGCGTTTGACTTACCAGCGTTGTTTTCAGTGTAACCTTGAGCAAGTAAGCTATCACGAAGTTCAGGGCTGATTGCACTTGAAGTAAGACGTAAACGGCCTTTTTCAGTTGTAGAGCTGTTACCCATAGAAGAAATATCGCGATCACCTGCCCAAATTTCTTGTTGAGTTACATGGCTAGCATTAAACATTAAGCCACCGCGGTCTGAAGTAGTACCAACAGTGATGTCTGCAGAATACTGGCGACCATCGTTGTACTTTAAGTTTTCACCACCGTATACAGAAACCTCAACACCTTCAAAATCTTTACGAGTGATGATATTTACAACACCAGCAATAGCATCAGAACCGTAGATAGCAGAAGCGCCGTCTTTAACAACTTCAACACGTTCAATCGCTGACGATGGGATTGTGTTTAAATCAACTGTAGAACCTAAAGATGAAACCCAGCGCTTACCATTTACTAATACAAGAAGACGTTGTGCGCCTAAGTTACGTAAATCCATGTTTGTTGCGCCAGTACCACCGTTATTAAAGGCAGTATTAAGTGCAGCACCCGCAGCTGGAATTTGTTGAAGAATGTCACCGATGCTTAATTGACCACTAACATTTAAATCATCACGGCTAAGAACTAAAACCGGGCTAGCACTTTCTAAATCAGTACGCTTGATGCGTGAACCTGTAACCTGAATACGTTCAACTTTTTCTGCGCCTTCTTCTGCAGCAAATGAACTTGCTGAGAAAGCAGCAGTAGAAGCTGCACCAAAAGCGATCGCTAAGCGAACTGCTTTTGAAACTTTGTTATTTAACATTTGATTCTCCCTAGAATACTATTTGTTTTTGTATTTTTTTGATCACACCTTGTTAATTAATTTGTGATCACGCTTCAGATGATAATACTTCAAACACAACGCGGTCAACATTAAATTAACTTTAAAAGCACTTTGCATGACTTTTCATTATCATTTTTGGCGGTATTTTATTAGTTTTTTAAATTAATTTATGGATACGATTTAGAAACAAACTTGAGAATTAAAAACAACATCATGGTAAACAATTGATTTTTATGAGTTTGAATAAATGATTTTTTAAATTACGCTTTGTATTCTTTTTAGATAAAATTGTAACCAAGGCCACAATTGTTAATTTACCTTTAAATTTTTTATTCACCTTTGAAGTTTATAGGCGAATAATTAACTATAAAAGACTTTTTAAGCTCATAGTTAAGCTAAAACAACGAGGCTTGTGTAGATTCAGATGCTGTGTTTAATGCGCTTAATATCATTTGCGCAACAGGGTCGAGCTGTCTTTGAATGTACAGTGGGTAGTTCAGTATGTTTTTACCGTTATAAAGTTCAGCGCCGGTTACTGCGTAAACATATTCAATCACCTGCCCGCGTTTTATTTCAAACTCAGGATGATTCGCTTTGTATTTTTTAACAGCTTGAACATGAGGAGGAATATTTTTGATGTAATCGTTAAGGTGCTGCCCTAACCGCTTTCTATATACTAATTTACGGTCGAACTCACCATTATAAAGTTTTTGAGTGTAGCTATTTATAATATCGTGCAGTTGCTGTATTTCGAAGTTGTCAGTAAATAACGTCTCAAATAATTCGGTTTGAAATTCTTGTGCAAATTCAGTCCAGTCACTACGTACCGTTTCCATACCTTTAAATACCAGTTTTTTTTCATTATTTTTGGTTACTTGCCCTACATATCGCTTTTTAGAGCCTGTTTTTTTACCTCGTATAGTTGGCATAAAAAACGGACTGTAATGAGTTTCAAATTCAATTTCTAAATAACTTTGTAAATCATAGCGTTGTTTTAAATCAGCTTGCCACATGGTATTAATATGATGAACAAGTTGGCAGCCAATTTCGTTACACTCCTGAGGGCTTTTATCTTCGCAAAGTTTTACAAACGTAGAGTCGGTATCACCATATATCACCTCAAAGCCTTGCACTTCTATCCATTTACGGGTTGTTTGCATTATCTCATGGCCACGTAACGTGATAGAACTCGATAAACGCGGGTCGTAAAACCGACAACCCTTAGAGCCGAGTACGCCATATAAACTATTCATAATAATTTTAATCGCTTGCGAGAGCATAGGTTGATTAGTGTCTTTTGCCTCTTGCCGTGTTTGGGTGAGGTGGGCAATTAATTTGGGGAGATGGTGCTGCGTTCTTGAGAATAACGCCTGATTAAATCCTTCAACCGCATGCTCTGGTGCATTTAACCCTGCGATTAAACCTAGCGGGTCAATACAAAACGTACGCATAATTGAAGGGTATAGGCTTTTAAAATCCAATACCAAAACGTTTTTATACAGCCCTGGGGTCGACTCCATCACATAGCCACCAGGGCTCTCAAATGAGAGCCCATGATCACCTAAGTTGGGGGCAACATAACCACTGCGATGTAATAACGGTAAATATAAGTTTGTAAATGCGGCAACCGAGCCACCCATGCGTTCCAGTTCGAGCCCTGTTATTTGGGTTCTGACAATGGCAAATTCAAATAGCTTTAATTTTTCGAAAATTTGATTAACCAAAATACAATCTTGACGATTATAAGCCGCTAGAGAAAGCTTATCTTCGTTAAATTGACGAACAATTTCAGTTAGTCGGTTGTCGGTTTTTATTAATTTAGATTCGTTAAGCACACGCTCTGCAACATTGGCTAATGAAAAGCTGTCAAATCGGTAAGTGGCATTTTTTAATGTATCAATGCCATCAATGACGCACCGCCCAGGAAGCGTTAATCGGGTGTAATGGCCTTTATTAATATACAAAGGTTGATTATCTCGGCCAAAGTTAAGGGTAAGTCCTAACGCCTCTGCGCGTTCTTGCAATAAACTAAAGTCAAAATCAATAACATTCCAACCAATAATAACATCAGGATCGTTATTTATAATGTACTGCTGCAACTTGGTAAGCAGGTTAATTTCGTCATAGCACCAGTCTATTTCAAATGTCGAATCACTTTGCTGCGGCTCCCCTATCATCAATACACAATCTAAGCCATTTCCCACAAGTGCTACACTAAATAACACTCCATCGCCATTACATTCTATATCCAAAGAAACAGACGTAAGCGTTGGCGTGTAATCTTTGTTTGCTTTTAACTTTGCGTCACTAATTTCAATAAAGCCATTTTTAGTTGTGGCGTTACCCGTTACCCACACACCTCCTTTAATAAAGCGCTCCATTAAAAAGCGGTCGCTGTGGCGTACATCGGCTTCGTAAATAGGCATTGCTTGCTCTAAAAGAGCGCGTGCAGTATATAAACTTTTTATATCGTTAAAGTAACAGGCAACACATTCGTTGCCACTAAAATGACACAACTCAACCTTATTAAACTGCGCTTTTATATTTGCCTGTGCGAGTAAAGTATTTGCAGAATGTTGCGCTGACAATGAGATGAAAAACACTGCCTGCTGGTTTTCAATAATAACTTTAAGTGGGCCATGTTCAGAGCTTAGCCAATAGCACAAAGTAATACCTTGCGTATTTTTAGCGCTGTATTGTTGCCTTGATAAAATAAAGCCCTGATAGATTGCTTGTGTCAATGTTCGATCCCACTTAATATATACACTGTAATTATATACATATTTTAGGTTAATCATCACATGCTATCGAGCTCACTTAAAAAAACAATTAGACAAGTACACCAGCATGTTGCAAATAACCTAACCGATTACCGCCCTCGCAGTAGTCAAAACTATTTAGTTGCTGAAATCGCCAAAACATTAGCCGGTGAATACCATAAAAAACAACGTATTTGTGTTATTGAAGCAGGCACAGGCACAGGCAAGTCATTAGCTTACTGCCTAGGCGCTCTGCCACTGGCATTAGCACAAAAAAAGAAACTGGTTATTTCTACGGCTACTGTGGCTTTGCAAGAGCAGTTAATCGCTAAAGAACTGCCGTTTTTTAAAAAGCACTCAGGACTCGATTTTAAATTTGATTTAGTCAAAGGTCGCCAACGTTATATTTGTGCACACAAACTTCATAATGCACTAAACAGCGATAGCCAAACTCAAATGGAGTTTATGCCTACCCTTACATCGCCATTAAGCGATATGGAAACTAAGTGCTTAAAGCAACTTTACGATGCCTATATCAATAAAAAATGGCAAGGTGATAGAGACAGCTGGGCCGATACCATTCCTGATAGAGTATGGGGGCTCATTGCTTGCGATAAGCATGCTTGCCAACGCCAGATGAAAGCACACCAAACATGTCCTTTTCAACTCGCCCGCCAGCAGTTAATGCAAATGGATGTATTGGTTATAAACCATTCGTTACTGTTAGCCGATTTAGACTTAGGGGGCGGAAAAATTTTACCCGAGCCCGACAACACCATTTATGTAATCGATGAAGCGCACCACCTTGCACATATTACCCGCGACTTTTCATCTGCTGCAGCTACGATAAAAGGCACGATAGATTGGCTCGACAAACTTACTAAATTCAGTGGCAAAATGGCCAAAGTGTTAGTGGGTCAAAAAGGTATTGGGCAAAACTTTAAGTTATGCGATAGCGTTAACGATGCCAACAAAGATTTAAAAGTGGTGCGCGATATACTCGACAACGCCGATTTTGAATATTCAAAAGACGATACCTATCGCTTTGAACATGGTGAAATTCCTAAATCGTTACACGCAAAAGCAAAAGACATTAGCGAAGCCACGCTTGATGCATTACGGTGTTTAAATAAGATGCACGATACCCTCACACAAGATGTAAGCGACGGTGATATTAAACCTTATGTTGCCGACCCCATTCTGGCTGAAAGTGGGCAATACATAAACCGGTTAGAACAACTTAATAAATTATGGTTTAGTTACGCTACTAAAGGCGAAGGCACACCGCATGCGCGATGGATAAAACGACTTGAATATAAAAGCCATCATGATCACTTGCTTAGCGACTGCCCCATTGAGGTCGGTTACTATTTAAAAGATAAGCTGTGGAGCGAATGTGCTGGAGCCGTGTTATGTTCAGCTACCTTGAGCGCACTCGGTTCATTTGATCATTTTGCATATGAAAGCGGCCTTGCCAAAGAGGAAGGGGTGAAATTTATTAAAGTCCCTTCTCCATTTGACTACCCAAAACAAGCCACTTTACGCATTCCGGCCTCAAGTATAGAGCCAACAGATAAAGAATTTAGCGATCATATTGCTAAAACACTACCCGAGTATCTAAACACTAAAAAAGCCAATTTAGTGTTGTTTGCCTCTTACTGGCAAATGGACCATGTAAGTAAGTTTCTTAGAACAAAAGGATTTAACTTATTAGTACAAGGTGAAATGTCACGAGAAGCTTTACTCAAATTACATACTAAAAATATTGATGAAGGCAAGGGCAGTATTTTATTTGGTACCCAAAGTCTTTCTGAAGGGCTTGATTTACCTGGGAAGTATTTAGAAAACCTGATTATTACCAAAATTCCGTTTGCGGTGCCCACCTCGCCTATCGAAGAAGCGCAAGCAGAGTTTGTGCAAAGTAAAGGCGGTAATCCGTTTTTATCGATAACCGTCCCAGACGCAGCAAAGAAATTGGTACAAAGCTGTGGTAGACTGCTGCGTAAAGAAAGTGATGCAGGCACAATAACTATTTTAGATAGACGCCTAGTCACCAAACGATATGGCAAAGCCATGCTTGACACCTTACCACCTTTTAAAAGACAAATAGATTACTGATGTTTGAACTTGCACTCGACCCAACAACTTGGGCTATTTTATGTGGCGTTGCACTTTTAGCTGGCTTTATTGATGCTATTGCTGGCGGCGGTGGATTACTCACTGTACCAGCACTGTTAACGGCAGGATTACCTCCTCATTTAACGCTTGGCACTAATAAATTGGCCGCCAGTTTTGGCTCGTTAACGGCCAGTATCACCTATTATAAAAAACAACTATTTAACCCACGATTTTGGTTTGCTTCTATTATGGCTACCGCCATAGGTGCTTTGTTAGGCACACTTATTGTTGATCATTTAAGTATCGAGTTTTTAAATAAGCTCTTACCCATTATTATTATTTTAGTGGCTTGCTACAGCTTGTTTGGTAATTTAAGTACCACACAAAGTGATGATCTGCCTAAATTAACCCGCACAATAAAAGTAAAACAGTGGCTACAAGGATTAAGCCTAGGTTTTTTTGATGGTTTAGCTGGGCCTGGAACGGGAACTTTTTGGACTGCCTCAAACGGTATGCTTTATAAAATGAGTTTGCTACTCAATTGTGGTTTGGCGCGTTCAATGAATTTTGTTTCTAACTTCATCTCTCTGATCACCTTTGTTGCACTTGGCCATGTTAACTTTTTACTGGGAATTACAATGGGCTTCTTTATCATGCTTGGTGCATGGTTTGGCGCACATTCAGCTATTCGTTTTGGCAGTAAATTTATTCGCCCAGTATTTAATACTATGGTTATACTTTTAGCGTTAAAACTAATTTACGAGGCATACTTTTAATATGCAATCTGCTGCTTTAGACAAACTACGCCAACAAGTTGCTACGCTTAAGCAACAAGCTGAGCAATTTGATAAAGCAAAATTATTTGCTAAAAACCGTTATATGCAGGCACAGCCAAGCTTATTTGACAGAGCCGTATTTAGCACCAAAAGCATGAACTTGGTTGATTACGTAGTAGAAATAGAAGATGAAATAGCCAGCCTACCACCGAGCGCTCACCGCCATGCCTACACTTACGCACTTGAGCGCATTGCTAGTCAGGTACAAGCTGTCTTTAATGTAATTAAATCGACCCCTATTTGGGTGAAAGAAAACAAAAGTCATTATAAGCCTCGTGCCAAACAGCCTATTTATAAACAAGCAGTGCAAAAAATCATGCAATCATCCCATGAGTTATATGATGAGCTTAAACAAAACCATGAGTTTGAACGCCGCCTAGTACTGATGATTGAAGAGCGTAAGTTACAAATGGAAAAAGCATCACCTGCGCAAGCACAAAAACTTAATCAAGAAATTTTAACCACTCATGCACGACTCGGCCGTTGCAGAAAAGCAATTTCTGCCACCGAAGACAAAATTCAACAAGTAGAAAAACAACATTTACGCTAATGCAGCTTTATTATCACCATCTATACTCGCAATTAGAGTTACCTGACCGCCATCGATTTCCAATAAAAAAGTATCAGCAGCTTAAGCATGAAATAGAGCGTTTAGGCTACACCCAATTTATATCGCCTTCGCCAGCAACAACAGCGCAATTGAAATTGTGTCATAGCTCAGAGTACATCGCTGATTTTTTAAATGGCTCGTTAACTGACAAAGCAGTTAAAAAAATGGGGTTTCCGCACTCACCTGAACTAGTCGAGCGAACCCTTTATTCTGTTGGTGCCAGTATTCAAGCAGCTGAGAATGCACTGCAAACCGGCTTAGCGGTTAATTTAAGTGGCGGTTATCATCATGCTTATAACAATTACGGCAGTGGTTTTTGTATTTTTAATGATTTAGCCATTGCTGCAGCCCACCTTATTGCAACGGAGCAAGCCGACACCGTATTAATATTTGATTGTGACGTGCATCAAGGTGACGGTACCGCGCAAATAACCCAGCACCATGAGCAGATAATTAGCTGCTCAATTCACTGTGAACAAAACTTTCCTCGGCAAAAACAGCACTCAAACTACGACTTTGCCTTGCCAGCAAACACCATAGATGCAGAGTATTTAACAACACTAGAGCAAGCTCTCGAGTTATGTGTTCGTCTCCACCAGCCCGATATTATTTTATATAATGCCGGCGCCGATATTTATACCAAAGACGAACTTGGCTTATTTGATGTTTCTTTGGCTGGCGTATACGCGCGTGACTTTGCCGTTCTTAACTTTTGTAAGCAGCGAAACATCCCGCTTATGTGCGCTTTAGGTGGTGGTTATCAGCGTAACATCAATGATTTAGTCAGTGTTCATAAACAACTATTTAAAGCGGCTCTCGATTTATAACAATCCTTGGTATAGACTCAACAAAGACAATAAAAAAGAGTAGCAGGAATATGCGATTAGATGACGATATACACAACTTTTACGAAAAACTCGTTTTAGAAGAAATAGAAAAACGTAAACTTAATGAGCGTTACAACGACGATGTAATGGCTGACTTTTGCTGTACAGTGCTCAATCAGTTACCCCCACGTTATATTCGATACGATGTAGACATGGCGTTTTATTTAACTCAAACAGATCGTTTAGATATGCAGCAGCGCGTTGAACTTGCCATTAACTTTGCGATTGATCAGATTGCTAAAAAGAAAGATATTAATGAGTAACCCGCTAGAAGACGCCCCTACACACGTAAAACTGGCTGTTGATTTAATTATGATATTAGAGCAACACGACGTAGAGCCCGAAGAAGTATTAAAAGCGCTCGATATCGTAAAAAGTGACTTTGAGAAAAAGCTAGTTAGTAACTAGCTTTACTCTATTGTTTGTATTTCATGAACGGTGACAATACCATCGTGTTTATTACAATCAATTTTAATTTCGCCGAATGTTCGTCTCGGTGATGTTGACCTACGGCAGGTCATGTTTTGAGCTTTAACACCAAACTGCTCAATATAAACTGCAACAATTGCATCTATTTCTTGCTTCTCGTGTGTTGTCGCAGCAGTATAAAAAGTATCATATTGTTGTGACCAATTTTCAACGCCTGCTTCTGCAGCAACACCCAACCACCCCATACCAAGCTTAGTTGATTGCTCTAAATATTGCCCTTTTAAAAACATAAACGCTAGGGTGTATTGTGCACTTTTATAGCCCAATGCAGCGGGCTCTTCTAAATAGTTAAAAGCCTCTTCAAACTCCCCTTTTCTGTATGCCTTAACACCATTATATTCTTTTTTCTTCATGGTATTATCGCTGTAAAGACTGACTGGTGACGAATTGCAGCCAGTTATTAAAGCCACCAATACGAGCAAAGTGGCACTCAATCGTTGATGATTCATTATTATCCTTAATTTATTATTTTTTTTGCTCAGAAACATAACCACTTTTAAAGCATCTGCCCTAAAACCTGTTAACATAAATTTAATATTATCATGGGATTGCAAAGCTTACAGCGATTATTTTTATAAGCGCAGTTTTAATCGCCCATTAAAAATAGATAAACCTATTTTTTTAATACCCTGTATTTATACACAAGGTACTTTACTTTACGCACAATGCATTTAACTGACGTAAATCTATCACTGACTGTCCGTTTGCTGAACCAGTAATAATAACTGCGCGGCCGCTTTGGCATCGTCTAATGCACGGTGATGATTGGTTAAGTCTAAATTAAAGTGTGCCGATAAATTACCGAGTGAGTATGACTTTAATCCCTTAAATGCTTTGCGTGATTCAACGACTGTACACAGTTTCGGCATTTTAAAATTAATTCCTATCCTCTCAAGCTCTTTTTTAATAAAGCCATAATCAAAATTAACATTATGCGCCACAAAAATACTACCCGAAATTTTATCCAATAAAGTCGAAGCAATGTCGCTAAATATAGGCGCATCACTTACCATGGCGTCGTTAATACTGGTTAGTTTGGTAATAAAACGAGGGATGGGTCGCTCTGGGTTTATCAATGTGGTCCATGTATCAACTATTTCGCCCTGCTTTACTTTAACAATACCAATTTCGGTAATGCGGTTACCGCCTTTGAGGCCTCCTGTAGTTTCAATATCTACCACACTATAAATACGGTTAGGGTCTACATACCACTTCACCGCTGCAATATTGACTTTAAAACCACTGTTTTTTAAATTATCGATGCTCACTAGCTGGTTTCTTTTAAGCTTGTCTCCGGGCGCTTTTACCTCTTCAAAATGAACTGCGCTGTTATCAACAATCATTAAATCGGGGTAACCATCTTTTAATTGTCGGTAGTTTTTTGCCATGTTTTTTAAATGGCTTAATAGCGCATTTATCGGGCTGTTTAAAATAAGCTTCTCTAATGGCTTTAATACATCTTTGTGCCATCTAAATAAGCCATTTGGTTGCTCATAATACTTCGCTGCATGGTTACACACTAAACGCAGCAATTTTTGGGTACTATTACACGCAGCCAGCCGCGCCTCTACTTGCGAGGATTGATTTAAATAAAATGTATCTGTTTTTAAGGCTTGCGGGTAAATATCAAACTCATTGCAGGGTGGGGTTGGGGTTTCAATAAAAAGTTCCTGCCAAAAAACCAGCGCAAATAAGCTTTGCCACAAGGTATTCTCAGTATAAAAAACCTGCTTGCCTTGACGAGTGTAGTGATCACTTACACCTAACTCAACATCGCCACGGTAAAGTTCATCAACTTCTATAATACAGCGTGTACTGGCTAACATTTCACTAAGCCGTGAGCGTGTTTGCTTGTTAAATTTGCGCATTAAAAAGTCATCCGCAAAGTACAGTAACTCATCGGTGAGCGGATTTTCTATAATTTTCTCAAGTTGCGCCTTTACCCATTCTTTATTACCTAAACGGTATTGCTCTCTTATTTGAATTTCTAGGGCGTGCGCATCATCCTCGCAGGAATTAAGTACATCAAACGCTAATACAGGGTTAGTTTTTTTTAGTTGCTTATAAAGTATGACCAATAACTTATTCTTTAGCTCTCGAGCTACAACCCCTACTGCTAATTCATTTATTAATTGTTTTGCTAGCATCTCATTTTCATTGTCATCTTTCGCGTTTTTAACGGCTAACCGAAAACGGTTTAACACATAGTTAGATTGCGCTTCCTCAATTGAGTCAAAGCGAGACAAACTTTCATGATGTCCTTGCCTAACAGGAGTTACCCCTAAATCTCTTAGTACAAACCGGTTTTGATGATTAACATCACCGGCACTGAGCCTGCCAATATACAAAAATTCAAAATACTGGTAACACTCATCTCTATTATTGATCACATACTGATTATACAA
Source organism: Pseudoalteromonas sp. ND6B (assembly GCF_000764215.1). Classification (NCBI taxonomy): domain Bacteria; kingdom Pseudomonadati; phylum Pseudomonadota; class Gammaproteobacteria; order Alteromonadales; family Pseudoalteromonadaceae; genus Pseudoalteromonas; species Pseudoalteromonas sp. ND6B. Next base: position 50,794 of record NZ_JQFL01000057.1, on the reverse strand, counting down.
ATGCGAAAGACGCTCTGGCTTAGATTCAAAAAATGAAATAGCGACTTCAACTAAACAACTTTTAGCTGCACTTTTTTTAAATAATGGTGGCTGCTCTTGTTGAGATAACAACTCAATTAAGGCCGGCTTTGTTAGATGACTAAGCAGTTGCTTAGCGTCTGCTTGTGAGGGTTCACAGATTAACCCAGCTGTTTTTAAATTAAAAAGTGACTGATAAGGCGAAATAATCTCTTCATAATTTAATGACTGAGTTTGCACTAAATAAGGCTTACGAGAATAAATACGTGCTAGCATGCATTGGCTTTGCTCGTCGAGGGTGTTTATTTTATTAATAAATGTAATGTGCTTTTGCTCAAGTAAATGCATACATTTATCGCTCACAAAGCCTATTAGCTCTTTAAAATGTGCCAAATAATATTTTGCTGGTAACTCTTTTCTCATAAAAACCGCCAATACTGTATATAAAAACAGTATAATTATTTGAGCGCTTTTAGCAACCCAATTAGGAGTTAATAGCCTTTTAGAATTTAAATTGATTCAATCTCGGGCGCTTTAATTTCAGCGAGGTTTGTTACCTAATAAACTAAGTTAAAACCGAGCACCCTTTTTATACCCTGGCCCTTATCTTCACCTGTGTAGATAGCAGAACCCTTCAAGCAGTGCGTGTTTAAAATTAACGAAGCGTTAGTACCTATTTACGGGCATTCACATGGCAAAAGATCTATTTTGCTTAAAAACCAAACACACTGCTGAAACTTCAATCTCAAAAGATAAACAGACCCTCGCGCAACTCAATTAATTTATTTATGCATACGTATTACTATTGAAATATCTTTTTTAGCGTGATTACTCTGTGCTAAGGTTGCCCGCAAATTATTAGTGGTACTTTAACTTCATTACACATAATAAAAATTAGGATTGAACAACATGACAACACAGCATGCAACTAAAGGTGAGCAAAGCGCAGCGGCAAAGTGCTCACTTTTATACGTTATTTTTATATCGGCTGTTGCCGCCATTGGTGGCTTTTTATTTGGTTTTGATTCAGGCGTTATAAACGGCACTGTATCGGCGTTAGGTAATACATTTAACTCAAGCAGTGTAGCAACAGGGTTTAATGTTGCCTCTGTTTTACTTGGTTGTGCGCTGGGTGCTTTAGCTGCTGGCCCATTAGCTGACAAATTTGGCCGTCGCGCTATTATGATTGTCACTGCACTTATATTTGCTATCAGTGCATTTGGCTCTGGTATTGCTGATAGCTCAGCTGAGTTTATTTTTTACCGCTTATTTGGTGGATTAGGTATCGGTGCGGCATCTGTTTTAGCGCCTGCTTATATAGCAGAAGTTGCTCCTGCCAGCTTACGCGGTCGCTTAGCTACACTGCAGCAGCTTGCTATAGTTCTTGGTCTATTTGCTGCCTTTTTAAGTAACTACCTAATTGCTAATGCCGCAGGCGGTGCCGAGGGTATTTTACTGTTAGACTTAGCTGCATGGCGCTGGATGTTTTGGGCTGAACTGGTTCCTGCAGGCTTATTTTTGATTGGCGTACTTTTTATTCCTGAGTCACCGCGTTACTTAGTCGCACAAGGCAAGCTTAAACACGCTAAAACTGTATTTAATAAAATTTCAAACGATGATGCTGATGCGCAAATCAGTGACGTGAAGCAGTCTCTGCAAAGTGATAAAAAACCAAGTATTCGCGACTTATTTATTGATGGCAGTAAAAAAGTACACCCTATTGTTTGGGTGGGTGTAGCTTTATCAGTTTTCCAACAATTTGTTGGTATTAACGTGGTATTTTATTACGGTTCAGAACTTTGGCAAGCCGCTGGTTTTGATGAATCACAATCACTGTTTATAAACGTGCTTGCGGGTACCACTAATATTTTATCGACCTTTATAGCTATTGCTTTAGTCGATAAAGTAGGTCGTAAGCCACTATTATTGGTAGGTAGCATAGGTATGTTTATTAGTTTAAGTGCACTTACCTACACCTTTGGTAGCGCTGGACTTGATGAAGCGGGCAAGTTAGCACTTAGCGAAAATATGGGTACCTTTGCATTAATAATGGCTAACCTGTTTGTGGTATTTTTTGGCTTAAGCTGGGGCCCAATTGTGTGGGTACTGCTTGGTGAAATGTTTAATAACCGCATCCGTGGTGCAGCGCTTGCAGTTGCTGCTAGTGCGCAGTGGATAGCTAACTTTGCTATTACTATGACCTTCCCTATCATGCTAGGTAGTATTGGTTTAGCAGGCGCCTATGGCTTTTACACTCTCTCAGCGTTTATTAGTGTGTTCTTTGTGGTTAAATACATTAAAGAAACACGCGGCATGAAATTAGAGTCAATGTAATCACTTGGCTGGAGTAAAATAGCGCTTAATAATGCTGTTTTACTCCAGCGTATTTAACCCTCCTTTGTAAGCCCTTTCATTTACCTGTTCCTCATCCACAAACAATATGCTTTTTTAGTATATATAATCTTTTAAAGTTCTTTTTTGGAATATAAAAAGTTAGCTATTGTTCGCCAACTTTCTCTACTTAGTCTCAATTTAAATGAAAAAACAGTTACTCTCAGGCCTTGTTTTCACCTCTGCATTAAGCACATTTAATGTATTTGCAACGAATGGCTATTTTACCCATGGCTACGGTATGACTCACAAAGGCATGGCAGGTGCTGGTGTAGCGTTATCAGAAGAATTAATGTCGGGTGCAAATAACCCGGCTACTTTTTCAGCTAATGGCACGCAAATGTCGGTAGGTATAGAATTATTTGCTCCTGAGCGTAACTACACCGCTGCAAAGGTAGATGAATACTTTCCCAATGCACTGTATTTGGACGCAACCACCAAAAAAGTGATAACAGCTTATTTGCAATTCCCGAATTTGCTATTGGCCATCAACTAAATGAGCGCATTAATATTGGCCTATTAGTTTACGGTAACGGCGGAATGAACACAGAATATGTGGCTGATTCTGCCCCTCAAGGCACATTTTATGGCGGCACCACCGGTGTTGACTTAAAACAGTTATTTGTCAGCCCAACCATGAGCTATCAATTAAATGAACAAATACGCCTAGGTGTATCTGCTATTTATGTAGTGCAACAATTTGAAGCACAAGGTTTGGCAAATTTTGCCGCCTTTTCGCAAAAGCCAGAGGCGCTGTCTAATAATGGCGTTGATACCAGCACAGGCATTGGAATGCAACTTGGGATCAGCCACATTATTAACTCGTCATTTAGCTGGGGCGCCAGTTACCGTTCATCAGTGTCTATGGATGAATTTGACCGTTACAGCGGCCTGTTTGCAGAGCAAGGCGGGTTTGATTTACCAAACTCTATTCAGCTCGGTACCGCTTGGCAGTTTTTACCATCGCACCAAGTGGTGTTTGATTGGCAAAAAATAAATTACAGTGAAGTAAAAAGTATCGCCAACCCTATTACTAATTTAATGTCAGCGCCACTAGGGGCTGAAGCCGGAGCAGGCTTTGGTTGGCACGATATGAGTATTTATAAACTGGGTTATCAATGGCAACGCACTGAGCAACAAAAAATTAGGTTTGGTGCTTCTTATACTGAGCAACCCATTTCATCATCTGACATTTTATTTAATATTTTAGCGCCCGGTGTGCAAGAGTGGCATTTTACAGCAGGCATTAGTCATGCACTTAGTGACGCGGTGCAATTTAACGCAATGGCTTTTTATTCACCTTCTAAAAATGTAACAGGTGCAAACTACTTAGCGCCTAATCAACAACTATCAATTTCAATGGAACAATCAGGATTGGGTGTATCCCTTGCTTGGAGAATTTAAACGATGACAACCGAATTCACACCACTATCTGGGGCTATTGGCGGTGGTTTAATTGGTCTAGCCTGCGCGTTATTACTGGTTTTATTTGGTAAAGTAGCGGGAATTTCAGGGCTTATAAAATCAATCTTTAATCCACTGGCAGCAGCTTCTCGTTGGAAACTGTGTTTTGTGATGGGGTTATTGCTAGCAGGTGTATTTATACAAATATTTGCCCCTGAGCTGTTAGTAGGTGAATTAAGCTTATCCCCTTGGATGATTATTATTGCAGGGCTTTTAGTCGGTGCGGGAACCACATTAGCGAATGGCTGCACCAGTGGTCACGGCGTATGTGGTATGTCTCGCTTTTCGGCTCGTTCATGGGTATCAACCTGTACGTTTATGGCAATCGCCATTATCACCGCTAATTTAGTAGGGTAAATCATGCACGCAATTATTACGCTTATTTTAGGGTTTGTATTTGGTTTGGGACTAATTATTAGTGGCATGACCAACCCAGATAAAGTGCTTAACTTTCTCACTTTTAATCAGCAATGGGACGGTAGCTTAATTATTGTTATGGCTGTTGCAATGACCATTATGATGGGCGCATGGTTTTGGCTCACTAAAAAAGGCACGCCGGTGTTTAACGACAAACTAAGCCTTAGCGATTTAAAAAAGGTCGATACGCGGTTAATTACTGGCTCTATTTTATTTGGTTTAGGTTGGGGCTTAAGCGGCGTGTGCCCGGGCCCCGGGCTTGTACAACTGGTATCACTTAAAACAGAGTTTTGGTTATTTTTTGCTTCCGTACTTGGCGGTATGTGGCTGACCAAAAAAGTATAATATGAGTCGCCGAGCACGCCTCGGCCACTTAGCATACTAACCCTGAACTATGCTTTGTGCTCTTCAGCTGCTGCTCAACTGAGTATATTACCAATCACTGTATATAAATCATCGCTATTAATGGGTTTGGCTATAAAGTCATCCATACCAACAATTAAACAGCGCTGCTTATCTTCCTCATAAGCATTTGCAGTGATCGCCACTATAGGTACTCGTAAGCCGGTTTTAATTTCAGTGGCTCTAATCGCGCGAGTGCATTCATAGCCATCCATGTTGGGCATTTGGCAATCCATTAAAATCAAATCAAACGACTGACTCTTCAATACTTCAAGCGCCTTTAAGCCATCTTCAGCCATTGTTAAACTCACTTTAGTAAGCTCAAGCATTTTTGCAATCACCTGTCGGTTAATCGCATTATCCTCTACCAACAGTATGCGTTTATCCAAAAGGTTTGGCTGCGAAGCTGTTTTTTTAGGTAACTTTGAGGGAGCGTCTGCTGATTCTGGCGCACTAATACTAAAGGTGAACGTACTACCTTTACCCTCTTCACTGTGTAAATGAATTTCACCGTCCATCATTTTTATTAGCTTTTGAGAAATAGCCAGCCCCAGACCTGTTCCGCCATACTTACGAGCAACGCCCACATCTGCCTGGGTAAACTCACTAAATAATAATGATTGCTGTGCCTTTGCAATACCAATACCGCTATCTTCAACGCTAACCTGAAGTTTATTATCGTTATAATCGAACGATAATCGCACAAAGCCTTGCTCTGTAAATTTATACGCATTAGAGAGTAAATTAATAATCACCTGATTTAAGCGTAATTCATCAACACTAATGTACAGTGGTAAATTTGTGGTTTGAATTATGCTAAATTCCACCTCTTTAGTACTAACAATCGGCGTAAATAAAGAGCGTATATTTTCGATAAATGGAGCTAGCTGCGTGGGTCTACTATTTAGCTCCATGGCATTTGCTTCAATTTTAGAAAAATCTAAAATATCGTTAAGAATATTAAGCAAGTTTTTTGCGCTTTTTTGCTGCGTGAGCAACAACTCTTTTTGTTCATTACTTAAAGACTGATCTCGAAGCAAAACCTCTCCCATACCTAATATGCCATTCATAGGTGTGCGAAGTTCGTGACTCATATTAGCTAAAAATTGTGACTTAGCGATATTTGCTTCATTAGCGAGTTTAACGGCTTGTGTTAGCTCAGTTGTTTGTTCTGCTACTTTATCTGCGAGTTGCTGATTAAATTGGCTAAGTTGTTTATTAAGGTCTTCATTTTTTACATTAGAGGCTTGCAAACTTTTGATTGAATGCAGAAGTGCATTGCCCAACATTTCAAATTGTTGCTGTAATTGCAGTACTTCGTACCAACTAGAATCGGTATTAAATACGTGTTTTTTAGTTTTACTAAAGCTGTTGATTAAATTAGTCAACTCTATGATGGGTTTAACCAGCAAATGGGTGAATTTATAAATAAATAATACCACCAGTGCAATGGAAAATAGCCCCAGCAACATAGTGGGTAACCAAGCAGCCACTACCACCAAGCTTAAATATTTACGATTATAGAGCGATATAATCTGCCACCCTGTGGTGTCGTCAACATACTGATTTGTATGGTACACCTCGTTATCGTTTGAGCGAAAAAGCTGATTACCACTAAAACGTTGGATACTAAGATCCTGCTGCTTAAAATCAGTCAGCACCGTAAACTGACTTAACGAGCTAAATACTACTTTTTTATCGGCATCAAGAACAAGTAAATCCCCTTTATACTCAAATAAATTGGGAATAAACCGCTCTAACTGATCTAGCTTGAGCGACCCCTCAACTACACCATAAAACTCATCATTTTTATAAATGGGAGCCGAAAGCGCAACAATAGGTTGATCGCCTAATCCTCTGCCTTGAAAAACGCCACTGCTGTAGCCTAACGGGAACTGCTGAGCCTGAGCGAAATAAGGACGATCATTAACATAACGCTGACTCTGACTTAAACCACTGAGCAATTCACTGGGTATACTTTTCTCAACATAACCTTCGGAGTTCGCATACAGACTAGTTGCAAAACCAGGGTATAAAGCCATTAGCCGCTCAAGCTGCTGCTGTATTGGTGCTCCGGCACTCATTGCATCACTGGTTATTACCATTGCATTTTTATGAAACAACAAATAGTCACTAAGCTGGGCACTGATCGAGCGTGATTTTTCTTTAAGTTGCGTATTTACTTCGTATTCTAAGCGCGAGTAATGCTGATTAACCAAAAAGACACTGGTGATCAAAACCACCAAAACAATAATGATACTGACAACATAACTTAATATACGGGCCAGAGGCTGCCCTTGATAAGCCCGGCTTGCGTGGGGAACAAACACACTCACTAAGTCGACCAAAGCTAACGCTATCATGGCATTGATAAAGTATTTTGAGGCAGCCACAACAAGCGTGAGCCAAGGAAGGCCTATAACAAAGTGACCCAAAACCCACACCAGTGGTAAGCCGACTAAAAACCAAAATACTGCACCTAAAGGAAGTATTGGCTTAGAACGCTTTAAGCAAAAGGTATAAAGCCAAAACAGCTCAAGCACATAAACAACACTGGCCCAGCTATGCCCCCAGCGATAAAATAAAAAACCAGTGACAATAGCTAAACTAAGGAGGGAATAACGAAGCCCAGCAAACACTAAACTGAGTATTACAAACGTCTGACCAAATAAAAATTCAGAGCTATCAAAAAAATACAGAGGTAAAAGGTTAGCGCATCCCCCTAAAAGCCCTAATAATATAGCAAGCGCCCACTTATTCCTCTGAGACGTCATATTGACCCTTAATAGCTTATTAAACACCTGCGGCGTAAAGTATAATCACGAGTTTTAATTATTGCTCACTCATTAGCTATTGTCTATAAAGGTAAAAATTTAGCTAAGTGGGTATGATCTAGAATTAGTGTACGAATAATATAAATAAGAAATATTGAAAAATGGAATTTTAATACACCCAAATGAGGAATTTGGGTGGCAGTCTTACCAGCCACATCTCGGCACACACGTCACAAACTGTGGCTGCTCCCTTCCGGGCCTGACCAGGTTCGCCTGCTAGTGTTGCGAGAGGACCAATAAGACTACCATTGAGGGCCTTGGTTGGCGCGATTGAGATTATCGCTACTTTTACTCTGTTATTCAAGGGATAATCAAAAAAGAAAGTGCGATTGCATACTTCATATACAATCGCAGGGTATTTAGTTATTAAAGCGGTTATTAATTACTCTCTAACTGCGCTTTTATATTACGTAGCGCTGCTTTTACCTTTTTCATGTTCTCTGGGCCCATGCGTAAAAGTTGTTTTTGTGCAGCGGGTAATTGCTCCCACTCAGAAAACGCATACTGATAAGTAACCGAGTCACGCAATAAAGGTAAGCTGCCTTTTGGCTCTGGAGTATCAAGTAGCAAGTCAATGGCATCTTCAAGTGTTTGTGTAAACTCATCATCGCCATAGCCAATTTCAGTGTATGCACTGTTGATTAGCGGTTTATATTCTTCATATAAACGAACAGCTTGTGCGGCACTCATACTTGTTAGTACTTTTACATATGGGGTGTAGCGTTCATAGCTATTAGGGTCAATGGTTAAAATATCGCCTTCGTTTACGCTAAAACCTTCTTCTAACTTTACAACTGGGGTATGTTTCTTAGCCACCTTACCTTTTGCTAAGTTATCGATAAACACCACACCACGACGAATAACATCATCGTTCAACACTAGGCTCATTGCCGCATCGCCTAAGTATTCATCTAATTTTGCAACCACGACAGGATCACTGTCATTTAATGTTGGTAAAGGCACAACCTCAGACTCTGGCTCAACGTCTGGGCGCTGTGTTGGCACTGCTAACTCTTCAGGTTTTTCTGGCTTAACCGATGGTGCACCGACCACTGGGTCGTTTTCAGGTTTTAGCTCCATAACGGGTTGCTCTTTTATGGGTTCTTCAACCTGCATAACTGTTTCTGGGGCTTCGCTTGGTTTTAATAATACAAACGCGGCGGCAATAATAATGATTAATAAAATAACCCCTGCGAAGATAAGGTTGTTATTCGGTGGACGTTTTTGAACATCTGATTCTGATGGTTTATCTGACATACGAACTCCATAAATATAAAAATGCGATACCGTTTAGAGTACTCTAAACAGGTTTAATTCATACTTACACTAATATTTATTAATGTAGCTAATGTATCCTTTGATTCTTCTAGCTTAAAGACTTACAGTAAATAAATAAAGTAAAGACAGCGAACAGTTTAAATACCTAACATGAAAATTAAGCAAGTCGATCCTAGTAAACCTAAAATTGCCTTATTACTAACAGGTGGTGGTGCCCGAGCGGCTTATCAAGTGGGTGTTTTGAAAGCGTTAGCGCAAAGTATGCCCAGAACCGCCCCGCTCCCCTTTAGAGTGATAAATGGCACCTCTGCCGGTGCAATTAATTCTGCGGCCTTAGCATGTTACGCCTCATGTATGCATTTAGCGGTAAGAAAACTAGAAACAGTTTGGAAAAACTTTTCAACTTCGATGGTATATAAAAGCGACTTTTTAAGTGTGTTTGGTCATATTACCCGTAATATTTTAACCAGTTTCCAGTCAGAGCATATAAACCATCCACCTGCAAGCTTGTTAAATAACCGACCACTTAGAAAACTGTTAAACGATATACTAGATTTACATCGTATTGAGCGTAATTTACACCGTGACTATTTAGAGGCGCTGTCTATCACTGCATCCAGTTATACTACTGGCGATTCTGTTGCTTTTTTTCAGTCAAATACGCAGCATTCTTGGCAACGAGCCAAGCGCGAAGGACGCACTACTCGTATCAATGTTGAACACCTAATGGCATCAAGTGCCATTCCTATGGTGTTTCCAAGTGTGAATATTTATAACCATTACTTTGGCGATGGCTCAATACATCAGCTTTCACCTTTAAGCCCCTCTATTCACTTAGGGGCAAATAAAATATTTATTATTGGGGTTGATCAACCCAAAGAGCCACATCCTCCAGGGTACTCTGCACATTTCCCGGGGCTTTCGGCCGTGGCAGGGCATTTACTCGACAGTGTATTTACCGACACCATGCAATCTGATTTAGAGCGCTTGGACAGAATAAACCGCACACTCGGTTTACTGCCCAATAAGCATAAGCATCAAGAATTGAAACAAATAGATAGCTTTATTATTAATCCATCGCAAAACTTCAATGCCATTGCCGCGCAGTATTACGATGATATGCCTTGGGCGATAAAAGTTTTATTACGTATGATCGGGGTAAAAAAGCGCTCTCAGTCGAGTTTGACCAGCTATTTGTTATTTGAAAAACGCTACACCCAGCATTTAATTCAAATCGGATACGACGATGGTATGAAACAACTCCCTGAAATCAGAAAGTTCTTAGAACTAGAATAAGTTTTTTTGCTTGATGGGCTACTCTATACCATCAAGTAAATAATGCTCTACTCGTTCTACACGCCGTGGTTTACCTTGCAGCACTAGAATATCATTAGCATACAATATTGTGTGTTCTTGTGGTGTGTCTATTTCTTCGCCCTCGCGGCGAAGCGCCTTAATTAGCACTTTTCTTTTTGCTAAATTGAGTTCGCTAATTGCTTTATTAACCGCAAATGCTTTATCTGGTAAGGCTATTACATGTAAATACTCTAAACGCTCTGGCAAGTTGGTATCGCTGTCAATATTTTCGCCTGCAAAAAAGCTGTGCAATAATTTATAGCGGTTTCGTCGCTCACTGCTAACACGGCGGATAATACGGCTCATTGGCACACCAGACATTGACAACACATGCGACACCAACATTAAGCTTGCTTCAAGCGCCTCAGGCACAACCTCAGTAACCCCTAGCGCTTTTAAGCGCTCTAACTGACTATCATCACGGGTTCTTATGAGTATTTTAACCTTAGGTGCAACCTGTTTAATGGCATTAATGACTATTTGAGTTTGTTGAAATTCGGTAAAAGTAATAATGACTAGTCGCGCTCGCTCTACCCCCGCACACTTTAAAATATCTTTTTGCTCAACATGACCAAATATTAAAGGCTCGCCCGCCGCTTTTCCTTCCTGTACTAAAATGGGGTCGCTCTCTATTGCCACATAATCAATTGCCTCTGGGGATAAAAAGCGGGCAATAGTTTGTCCTACTCGAGAAAAACCGCATATCACCACATGGTTATGATAAAGCGTGCTACTTTGAAGCTCGTCTTCAAAGGCAAACTTTGCGCGCTCTAACATGCCTAGTCGTTTTAAAATAAAAGGGGTTTTATCAATTAAATAGGGCGTAAGCGCCATAGAAATTACCCCCATGGCAATTAAAAATGATACTTGCTCAACGCTCAGCAAGTTATGCTGTGCAGCGAGTGCAATTAACACAAAGCCAAACTCACCCATTTGCCACAACATTATAGCGCACGCTAACGCATCTTGTTTTCGCTCTCCCATAAATAAAGAAGATAACATCACTACGGCAATTTTTAAGATTAAGATGCCCATCAAGGCAACAATAATAATACCCGCATGATCAACAACAAAACCAATGTCTAACTGCATCCCCACGGTTACAAAAAATAACCCCATGAGAATATCGCGAAACGGGCGAATATCGGCCTCTAATTGATGACGATAGTGGCTCTCCCCTAGCATCATGCCTGCTAAAAAAGCCCCTAATGCCATCGATAAACCAAAAGAGTATGTGAGTAACCCTGCAAACAAAGACACCAATAACGTGGTTAATACAAACAGCTCATCGCTTCGTGCTAGTGCCACTTCTTTAAACACCTTGGGCAAAACCCACTTGCCAATAGCCCATAGCAATACACACACAAACGCGCCTTTAGTCAGCGCAAACAGTAATGCCCAACCAATACTATTGGGATCACTGCTGGCAAATAAAGGCAAAATAATGAGTAACGGCACAACCGCAATGTCTTGAAATAGTAAAACACCGATTGCCAATTGCCCTCGGCGTTTATTTAAATCACCACTCTCTTTTAATAATTTAGCAACCACCGCCGTAGAGGAGAGCATAATAATAATGCCGATGGTAAAACTAGTTAATAAACTAAAATTTAATAAATAAAGGATTAAAATAAGCAAGATACTGCTGACTATGACTTGCAATGAGCCTAAGCCAAATACGATATTTCGCATTGCCATTAAGCGCGATACAGAAAACTCCAGCCCCAAACTAAATAACAAAAACACAATACCCAGCTCAGCAATAAAGTCCATTTCATGGCTTTGTGCCATCCAACCAACGCCATGGCCACCAGCTAGTAAACCTACCGCTAAATAAGCTAATACAGGGGGAAGCCCTATTCGCTTAAATAGCCATACAAATAGAACCGCAGCAACTAAAAGTCCAAAAACCTGAGCATTAATATTTTGCAATGCAATCCTTATAAGCAATCAATGGAATGTAACTTAACTATAGCAACCGTATAAGTTTCAGCCAGAATGTAAATATGGCATATAACCTGCTTAGTTATAAAAAGTAATACTATAGGGGGAAGAAATAGTGGAAAACGTTCATATTTTGACACAACGTATCTCTGGTCGCGGCGAATTTTTGCCGTTCTCAGCAGAGCAATATAATAGCAATACACCGACAGCACTGCATGAGCTGGCAGCTAAACTGCAAACGAGCTTAGTTTTAGAAGATATTTTAGGAACGTTTGCAAATTTTGCAAAACAACTGCTTAATTTTTCTGGTGTGCATTTTAAAGCAACAAGTATTGATGTAAAAACACCCAATAGTGATGTTGAAAATCCAGCGTATTCGTTTGATTTAAAAGTTGAAAATGAGTACTTAGGCACATTAACTTATTATACAAAATATCCGCTTAGTGCGGCTATTGAGAAAAAGCTTCAACACTTTCATAGTGTACTAATTTATCCATTGCGCAATGCGCTTATGTATAACCGTGTATTAAGGCTAGCCACAAAAGATTCATTAACCGGATTAAACAACCGTAGTCAATTTAATGACATGTTGCTACAAAAGCTTGAAAATCATCGACGTAACGGTCATTCGTTTAGTTTAATGCTGCTTGATTTAGATAATTTTAAGCAAGTAAATGACAACTATGGTCATAAAATTGGCGATGACGTTTTAATCGAGTTTGCTGCGGTTTTATCTAGTAGTATTAGGGGGACTGATTCGGTATTTCGCTTTGGTGGCGATGAGTTTTCAATATTAATCGAAGACCCGGCTTTTACCACCAATAAAGTGGTGGCTGAACGTATTATGCGTTTAGTCAGAAACTCACCGATTATGTCTAAATACAACGTCACAGCCAGTATTGGTTTTACGCTAACTAATAGCGACGATTGCCAGAACGAGATATTTTCTCGCGCAGATAAAGGCTTATATAAAGCAAAAGCATCTGGGCGAAACTGCGCAAAAGCCTATTAAGTAATAAAAGCGCATTATTTTTAAAAAGCCTAGCCTCCCCCGCTGGGCCTTTTTACGCTACTTTTTTAATATCACGTACTTATAAATGAGCAACATGGCGCAAAAGCCAAAAAAGAAGCCACTGAGTAAATTAAGCAATGCGGCAATTGTCGCAAGCGGTGTAAAAAGCACTAACAGTAAGGGCATACTCACCCCTAGAATGAAAAATACGCCCCCCTTACCTAACCAATAGGCAAGTAAAATGGCGGCACATACCATACCGCCCAACACAGCGTAGCCTAGTGTAATTATATTAAGGGTTAAAAATACATTCGCTAAAACCGCAATCAATAGCGTAATTAATATGCCAGTAGGTGCCTTATTTATAAGCGACAGCCCAACATGAGGTTGTTGACTCATGATTTATACTCCCAAATAACTCCATTCTCATCTTTATGGTTATCACTAACAAAATAACCAACCACTTGAACTAGCTCATCATTGTAAAAAATTAATGGAATATGAGCACGTAGCCAAGACGCTACCTTTGCATCTTTAAACCAATGCTTAAGGGTATTACTGCCGGGCTTTTTTAGTGGTTTAATACGCGCACTATTACAGTTAAAACGAACACTGACTTGTTCATCAGGTTTAGGGGCGCGTATACCCACTCCCTGCAGGCATTGTAGTATTTGTCCGTCATTCAGCACTAGTTCGCGACTTGTTACGCGTTCAATATTAACGGCTAAAGGCGTCGGCTGCACAAAATAAAGTAAACCTTGATGGCGACGTATTTGCCCATCGCTTAGCTCAATTTTTATTTGTGCATCAGCTTGTGCATGAATAGCCTGACTCATTATTTGCATTAACTGTTTTTGCGAAGGCATGGTATGGGTAAATAAAGCCAGCCATGCGCGCAGAAGATTCGCAATGCGAATAGCGCTGTAATGAGCCATGTTTTGTATATTAAGCGCCTGATGTTGGTTAATACACTGTGCGAGATCTTGCTGGGTATATTCATCAAGCAGTGTTTGTTGCTGCTGTAATAACTCAATACTGCGTGCTGTACACTGCTCAAACCCAGTAAAACGCTCTGCCAACTTGGGCACGATTTGTTGACGCAAAAAATTACGATCAAAGCGTTCATTGGAGTTTGATTCATCAGTAATATGGCTAATATTAAATTGCTGCGCAAACGCTTCTATGTCGCTGCGTTTTACCGCAAGTAATGGCCTATAGCACTCACGGCCACTTTCAAGCACGCGAGTTTGCTGCATAGCGCCGAGCCCTTTTAAGCCTGAGCCGCGCTTTAAACGAAGTAAAAATGTCTCTACTTGGTCGTTTAAATGCTGGCCTAGCAAAATAACACTATCACTTGGGCTGTGTTCATCAAGCGCTTGATAACGCGCTTCGCGAGCCTGCGCTTCAATACTGGTGCGCGATTTCGGCTCAATAATGACGTTTACCGCCTTAAAATCAATTGAAAGCTGCTCACAGCGTGCTTGGCAAAATTGCTGCCAGTGATGGGCGTTATCACTTAAGCCATGATTGACATAAATTGCACTTAAATCTAATTGCGGGTACTGCTGTTTTAACCCATGCATAATATGCAATAGCACGACCGAATCTACCCCACCAGATAAGGCTACTGTAAATGTGAATTGCCCATTTTCTAAGTAGTGATTAAGGGCTTTTTTTACCTGCAGATAAATAGGTGTTTTGTGCATTAATATACCCAATGAGTAAATTGCTAATAACCCGAACAATAAAGGCTCTACGTTACGGTATTTTAAAACAAAAAAAGCCGCATAGGCGGCTTTTTTCTATATTTAGCTACATTTAGCTATTTTTAACAATAACCAAACGACATTAAACGCTTGTAACGTTGATCAAGCATCTCTTCAAGCGATAACGCTTGTAAGTCTGCTAAATCGCGCTTAAGGCGTACTTTTAAGTTACGTGCCATCGCATCGTAATTACGGTGCGCGCCGCCTAGAGGCTCTTCAACTAAATTATTAATTAAATCTAGCTCTTTAACACGCTCTGCTGTTACACCCATTGCCTCTGCAGCCAATGGTGCTTTGTCAGCACTTTTCCATAAAATTGATGCACAACCCTCTGGTGAAATAACCGAGTAAGTGCTGTATTGCAACATGTTTACTCTGTCGCCCACACCAATGGCTAATGCACCACCTGAACCACCTTCACCAATAACAGTACAAATTGTTGGTACTTTAAGTGCGGCCATTACTTTTAGGTTACGTGCAATTGCTTCAGACTGACCACGCTCTTCAGCGCCAACACCAGGGTATGCACCTGGGGTGTCGATAAAGGTCATGATTGGCATTTTAAAACGCTCTGCCATTTCCATTAAGCGCAATGCTTTACGGTAACCTTCAGGTTTTGGCATGCCAAAATTACGTTTGATTTTTTCAGCAGTACCACGGCCTTTTTGCTGACCGATCACCATTACTGGCTCACCATCTAAACGGGCTACGCCGCCTAAAATGGCAGGGTCGTTAGCAAACGTGCGATCACCCGCAAATTCGTCAAATTCCGTAAAAATACGCTCGATGTAATCTCGAGTATAAGGACGCAACGGATGACGTGCTAACTGTGATACTTGCCAAGCACCTAGTTCAGAGAAAATTTTCTCCTTCATTTGTGCGCTCTTTTCTTTAAGTTTGCTGACTTCCTCTTCTAATCCAAGGTCTAATTCGCCAGCGCGGCTTACATTTTGTAATTCTTCAATTTTTGCTTCTAATTCTGCAATTGGAAGCTCAAAATCAAGATAATTGAGGCTCATGCTCTAAACTACCTAATTAGTTAAATTCTAGTTCTACATTTTGCGCTGCCATCAGCGATAACTTATGAATTAAGTCGTCACTTGGCGTAACACACCATTCGATCCCTAGGGTTAATTGCACCAACGCATCGGGGCGTTGATAATATACCTTGATCGGACACGTTCCCATTTTGTATGGTTCGAGTACTTTTTGTAATTTATCGAAGAAACCAGCCTCGATCTGCACCATATTCAGCGTCATCTTAATCGCTTTTATACGCTTTTCACGCGCCTGAGCAATGGTGTTTATTTCTCTGGCGGTCATTGTAATACCACCAGAGAAGTTATCAAAGCTGACCTGTCCGGATATCACCAAAATATTGTTGATTTGCAACATATCTTGGTACATTTCAAACTGTTCTGGAAACAAGCGTACATCAATTCGGGCGCTTTTGTCATCTAAAGTTATCAGCCCCCAACGATTTCCTTTTTTATTAATTAAGGTTCTCGCTGCAATCACTAAACCTGCTCCAGTTGAGAGCACATCACGATTAGTTGGTTGTAAGTCGATGAGTCGACCACTGGTGTAATGCCCAAGCTCTCGTCGATACTGGTTTATAGGATGTCCGGTTAAATAAAGGCCTAGGGTGTCTTTTTCGCCATCAAGCCACTGATTATCCGTAAGCGGTGTCGCTTTTATAAACGCTTGCTCTACTTCATCAGGCTCTGTAGCCAATAAACCAAATAAATCACTTTGCCCTAATAATTCAGCTTTGTTGTGCTGATCGGCTGCGCGCATCGCATCTTTTAAGCTGGCTAATAGTGTTGCTCGCCCAGGTTGAGTTTTTTCAGGCCCTAGTTGGTCTAATGCGCCTGCATAGATTAATTTCTCGGTAACGCGTTTATTTAAGCGTTTTAAATCAACACGCGCACAAAAATCAAATAGGTCTTTAAATGGGCCGCCTTTTGCTCGCGCCTCTAATATGGCATCAACCGGCGCTTCACCTACGCCTTTAATTGCCCCTATGCCATAGACAATTTCACCTTGAAGGTTAACAGTAAACTTGTATTCACCGGCGTTTACATCGGGCGGTAACAAGGTGAGTTTCATGTTTTCACATTCATCGACCAGCGTTACTATTTTGTCGGTGTTATCCATATCAGCCGACATTACCGCCGCCATAAACTCGGCCGGATAATGCGTTTTCATCCACAGCGTTTGATACGATACTAATGCATAAGCTGCTGAGTGAGATTTGTTAAAACCGTAACCCGCAAACTTTTCAACCAAGTCGAATATTTTAATTGCCAGCTCGCCATCGATGCCATTATTACGTGCGCCCTCTTCAAAGGTTGAACGCTGCTTTGCCATTTCTTCGGGCTTTTTCTTACCCATAGCACGACGTAACATATCGGCGCCGCCCAGTGTATAACCGGCCAGCACCTGCGCTATTTGCATAACTTGTTCTTGATACAAAATAATGCCGTATGTCGGCTCAAGAATCGGCTTTAAACTTTCGTGTTGGTATTGCGCATCGGGATATGAGATTTCTTCTCTGCCGAGCTTTCGGTCGATGAAGTTATCTACCATGCCTGATTGCAGTGGACCTGGGCGGAATAAGGCCACTAGGGCTATCATATCTTCAAAGCAATCGGGCTTTAATCGGCGGACTAGGTCTTTCATGCCGCGTGATTCTAGCTGGAATACCGCGGTGGTTTCAGCGCGCAGCAGTAGCTCAATACTTTTTTTATCATCCAATGGAATGGTGTTGATATCGACCGGCTGTTTGCCTTCACGCTTTAAGCGCTCATTGGTCATATCCAGCGCCCACTGTAATATGGTTAGCGTACGTAAGCCTAAAAAGTCAAACTTAACTAAACCGGCGGTTTCTACATCGTTTTTATCAAACTGGGTAACTGGAAACTTGCCTTCGTCATCGCAATAGAGCGCCGCAAAATCGGTAATGGTGGTAGGCGATATAACAACACCCCCGGCATGTTTACCGGCATTACGCGTACAGCCCTCAAGAATACGACACATGTCGATTAAGTCTTTAACTTCTTCATCGCCGTCGTAGGCTTCTTGCAAACGGGGTTCTACGTCAAATGCTTTAGCCAGTGTCATCCCAGGGTCGCCCGGAATAAGCTTAGAAATACGATCGACAAACCCATACGGATGACCAAGTACCCGGCCTACATCGCGTATTACCGCTTTTGCTGCCATAGTACCAAAGGTAATAATTTGCGATACCGCGTCACGGCCATACAAGGCCGATACATGATCAATTACTTCATCACGCCTATCCATGCAAAAGTCGACGTCAAAGTCGGGCATAGAAACACGTTCAGGGTTTAAGAATCGCTCAAAGAGTAGGTCAAATTCGAGCGGATCAAGGTCGGTAATTTTAAGGGCATAAGCCACTAATGAACCCGCACCTGAACCACGCCCTGGGCCTACTGGAATATTGTTATCTTTACTCCACTGAATAAACTCCATTACGATCAAGAAGTAACCAGGGAATCCCATTTGGTTAATTACATCAAGTTCTATTTTTAAACGTTCATCGTATTCGCCACGTTTTTGTTGGCGTTCTTGCTCGTCAGGAAATAAAAACTGTAATCGTTCTTCAAGGCCGTCTTGTGACACTTTAACCAAAAACTCATCAATTTTTAGTGAGCCCGTCGGGTAATCTGGTAGGAAATACTCACCTAATTGCACGGTTACATTACAGCGCTTTGCAATTTCTACGGTATTTTGTAGCGCTTCTGGAATATCACTAAATAGCTCTGCCATTTGTTCTGGCGTTTTTAGGTATTGCTCTTGTGAAAAACGCTTTGGTCGGCGTTTATCATCTAGAGTGTAACCATCAAAAATAGCCACACGAATTTCATGGGCTTCAAAGTTTTCAGGTTTTAAAAATACCACTTCATTGGTGGCCACTACTGGCAATTGCTCATTTGTTGCAAGCTCCACCGCCATGTGCAAATAGTTTTCTTCTTGAGCACGGTTGGTACGAATAAGCTCTATATAATAATGATCGCTAAAATGCTGTTTATAAAAACTGACCACCGACTCAACAATAGCGGGGTTACCTTTTATTAAGGCTTTTCCTAAATCGCCATCTTTGGCGCCCGAGAGTATGATAAGCCCCTCTTTTAAATCAACTAACCACTCACGGTCAATGACAGGGCGATGAAAAACATGGCCACGTTGATAGGCTTTAGAGATCAATAAAGTAATATTTTTATAGCCAATGTTATCTTTGGCTAATAATGTTAATCGGCTTGGTTCATCGGGGAATTCTGGGCTACGTACCCAAAAATCCGCACCAACAATCGGCTTAATACCCGCATTATGCGCTGCGCCATAAAAACGCACCAGACCACAAAAGTTCATTTGATCGGTAATTGCCAACGCTGGCATTTCAAGCTCTTGTGCTTTAGCGACGATTGGTTTGGTTTTTGCCAAACCATCAACCATCGAAAAGTCTGAGTGAACTCTTAGATGTACAAATTCAGGAGCCGCCATAATTACTCCTTACCCGAAAGCGCAAGCACACGCTGCACAGGTTTAAAGCTCTTGCGATGCTCATCTATCGCACCGTATTGTTCAAGCGCTGCAAAATGTGCCTTAGTTGGATACCCCTTATGCCCTGCAAACCCATATTGTGGGTAGCGCGCATCAAGTTCTATCATTTCATCATCCCGTGCAACTTTTGCTAAAATAGACGCGGCTGATATTTCAGCAACTAGGCTATCGCCTTTTACCACCGCTTGTGCGGGCATTGCTAATTTAGGTAAACGGTTACCATCAACAAATACAAATTCAGGCACTGTGCTAAGCGCTTCCACCGCGCGGCTCATAGCAAGCATGGTGGCCTGTAATATATTTAACTCATCTATTTCACTAGGGCTACAACGGCCAATGGCGTAACACAGTGCTTTTTCTTTTATTTCGATGGCTAATAATTGGCGCTTTTTATCGGTTAATTTTTTAGAATCGGCAAGGCCTGCGATTGGTTTTGCGGGATTTAAAATAACAGCGGCTGTAACCACATCGCCCACCAGCGGTCCACGACCAACTTCATCCACACCGGCTATTAAGGTTACATTGGGTCGTTCAATTTGCATCTATTAACTCCGCCACTGCATTTGCAGCTTGTTTACTTGCATCTAATCTAATTTTTTCATGTATAGCTAAAAAGCGTGCTTTTAATTCTTTATTATCGCTATTGAGCATAGGAGTGAGCGCCGCGGTTAAATTAGCCACATTACACTCACTTTGTAAAAACTCTGGTACTAACTCTTCGTCTGCCAATAAATTGGGTAGCGAAAAATATTTAATATTAAAGGTAAATAAGGTTTTAAAAATCCAATAACTCATGGGTTTAATTTTATAACCAACCACCATTGGCTTTTTATATAACATGCCCTCAAGCGTTGCTGTACCTGATGCAAGCAATATAGCATCGGCGGCTTGCATGGCTAAATTTGATTGCCCATCCAGTAAGTTAACATTAAGTGAGGGCGCTGTGGCATTTAAAATAGCAATAAACTGCGCTTTGCGCTTTGCGTTCACCAGTGGCACAACGACTTTAAGCGCAGGGTTCTGCGCTTGTAACTGCGCCGCTGTTTTTATGTAAGTTTCGCTTAACAAGCCCACTTCTGAGCCCCGGCTCCCGGGCAATAACGCTAACACCTTATCATCAGCACTTAAGCCTAGTTGGCTGCGGGCTTGGCTATCGTCGTGCTTAAGTGCAATGTCGTCAGCTAATGTATGACCTACAAAAGTACACGGTACTTGGTGTTTGTCGTAAAATTCTTTTTCAAAAGGCAATAAAGCCAATACTAAGTTAGTTGCTGCACTTATAGTGTGAATACGTTTTTCACGCCACGCCCACACTGAAGGGCTTACGTATTGCACGGTTTTGATGCCTGCGTCTTTTAACGGTTTTTCTACACGTAAATTAAAATCGGGCGCATCAATACCAATAAATACATCAGGAGGGTTATTAACAAAGTGCTGCACGAGTTGTTTGCGGATTTTTAGCAAGCGCGGTAAACGGCCTAGGACTTCAACCAAGCCCATAACCGACAACTCATCCATATCAAACAGCGTTTTGCAGCCTTGAGCTTGCATTTTAGGGCCTGCAATACCTTCAAAAGTGGCATCAGGAAAGTGTATTTTAAGCGCTTTTATGAGCCCTTCACCTAAAATATCGCCCGACAGTTCACCTGCCACAATACCAATTCGTAGTTGTTTTTTATCTTTTTTCATTTGCTATTTTTTCACAAGTAAACCCGGCGTTCATACCGATTAGTTTACCGTGTTTTAAGGCTAGGTTAAACGCTTAAAACACACCACTTTTTTCTAACTTACTCTTAATTGATGATTGCGTATTTTATAGACTGATGTAATGTCATAGTATATTAAAGTTTTCTAATATACATATTGACAAAAATTGTACAAACGCTAATAATGATGCAAACTTTCAGAAATTACTGAAAGTTTATTAAAACATTAACAATTGCTTTGTGCTGTCACTGCATCACAACCAAAGGAGCCAAAAATGATAGATGAAACCTTTGTGGATCTATCGCGATTACAGTTTGCTGTCACCGCTCTATTTCATTTTTTATTTGTGCCGTTAACAATCGGTATGACCTGGATTTTAGTTATCATGGAATCGGTTTATGTTATGACCGGTCGCGAAATTTATCGTGATATGACTAAGTTTTGGGGCAAGTTATTTGGTATTAACTTTGCTATTGGCGTGGCGACGGGCCTCACCATGGAATTTGAGTTTGGTACTAACTGGTCGTATTACTCGCACTATGTGGGTGATGTATTTGGTGCGCCACTGGCCATTGAAGGCTTAATGGCCTTCTTTTTAGAATCAACCTTTGTGGGAATGTTCTTTTTAGGTTGGGATAGGCTCTCTAAACGCCAGCATTTAGGGGTCACATTTTTAATGGCGCTGGGCACAAATATGTCTGCGCTGTGGATTTTAGTCGCTAATGCGTGGATGCAAAATCCAGTAGGGGCTGAGTTTAACTATCAAACCATGCGCATGGAAATGACTAGTTTTGCAGAGCTAGTATTTAACCCTGTAGCGCAAGTTAAGTTTATTCATACTGTGTCTGCAGGTTATGTTGCTGCATCTATGTTTGTGCTTGGGATTAGTAGCTGGTACATATTAAAAAGACGTGATTTAGCATTTGCTAAACGTTCGTTCTCGGTGGCATCAGGCTTTGGTTTAGCCTCTATTTTGTGTGTTATTTTACTCGGTGATGAATCTGGCTACGAAGTCGGTGAAGTACAAAAAGTAAAACTCGCGACCATAGAAGCTGAATGGCATACCGAAGAAGCCCCTGCCGCCTTTACAATGCTCGGTATTCCTGACTCAGAAGAGCAAGTCACTCATGCTGCAGTAAAAATTCCCTACGCATTAGGGATTATTGCAACTCGCTCACTTGATGAGCAAGTGATTGGTATTTCAGATCTTGAGAAAAAACACGAAAAGCGTATTCGCAATGGCATGATTGCTTATGAATACCTAGAAAAACTTCGCGCAGGTGACGACACCCCTGCAAATATCGAAAAGTTTGATAACGTCAAAGATGATTTAGGCTATGGCTTATTACTTAAACGTTACACTCCTAATGTGGTAGATGCCAGCGAGGCACAAATACAACAAGCCGTTAAAGACTCCTTCCCTAAAGTGGGCCCTATGTTTTGGTCATTTAGGATTATGGTTGGCTGTGGCGTAATTATGCTTGGCGTATTCATCCTTTCTTTTTATTACAACGCCCATCGTATTATTGAACAAAAACGTTGGTTGTTGTGGGCGGCGGTATTGAGCATTCCTCTGCCTTGGATTGCTATTGAATTTGGTTGGATTGTGGCTGAATATGGCCGCCAGCCATGGGCTATTTCTGAAGTATTACCGACCTTTTTAGCAACGTCATCGCTGACGGTAAATGATATTTTAATTAGCTTAACTGGTTTTATTGTTTTCTATACTGGATTGGCGATTGTTGAAGGATGGTTAATGATTAAATTTATTAAGCAAGGCCCAAGCTCTTTGCATACCGGTAAGTACCATTTTGAATTACCTGATCACAGCACGGCTGCTAAAGGAGAACTATCATGATTTTTGATTATGAAACATTAAAAATGCTCTGGTGGTTAATTATTGGTGTGCTGTTAATTGGTTTTGCCATTACCGATGGTATGGACATGGGCGTTGCCATGTTACTGCGTATTGTGGGCAAAACAGACAGTGAACGGCGTACCGTTATTAATACCATTGGTGCCCACTGGGATGGTAACCAAGTATGGTTTATTACTGCAGGCGGAGCTTTGTTTGCAGCGTGGCCTATGGTTTATGCGGCAGCGTTTTCTGGTTTTTACTTTGCTATGATGCTGGTGTTATTTGCATTATTTTTTAGGCCTCTTGGCTTTGATTATCGCTCTAAAGTTGACTCTAAACGCTGGCGTAATAACTGGGACTGGGGCTTGTTTGCCGGTAGTGCCATACCTGCGCTGGTATTTGGTGTCGCGTTTGGTAACTTGTTTTTGGGTGTACCGTTTAATATCGATAATTTATTAAGAGTCAGTTACCAAGGGTCGTTTTTTGCTTTACTTAATCCGTTTGCGCTCATTGCCGGCTTAGTTAGTATTACCATGTTAATTGCACACGCGGGAATGTGGCTACAACTGCGCACCGCAGATCAGGTCGCTGAGCGCTCAGGACAATACGGTCGCTACTCATTACTTGCCTTTATAGTGTTATTTGCGGCGGCTGGTGTGTGGGTTGCCAACCTAACGGGCTATCAAATTGTTTCTATGGGTGATACTCAAGGCCATGCAGATCCACTGGCAAAAGTAGTCACAACCGCCCAAGGCGCATGGCTTAATAACTACAGCGAACGCCCATGGACAATGACCTTCCCTATTTTGGCATTTGCAATGGCACTGTGTGCACTGCTGTTTTCTAAAGTAAATAAACCCGCTTTAGGCTTACTGGCAACCAGTGTGATGTTAATTGGAGTGATTATGACCGCGGGCGTTTCGTTATTCCCATTTATCATGCCCTCAAGTAACAACCCTGATATTAGCTTAACCATTTGGGATGCGGTATCAAGCCACAGAACACTCAATGTTATGTTTATTGCTGTGGTTATATTTGTGCCACTCATTTTAGCCTACACCACGTGGTGTTATGTAAAAATGTGGCGCAGAGTGACGGTTGATGAAATTGAAAACAACCCTCACGGCAGCTATTAAGGAGACTAAATTATGTGGTATTTCGCGTGGATTTTAGGTGTATTACTTGCCTGTACCTTAGGCGTAATAAATGTAATGTGGTATGAGTTTCATCAAAATAAAAACAGCATTGCTGATGATGAACAAGCCACCCATGATTTATTAAACGAGCATAATACAACTCATAATGACGACTAACCCCCGACCTAATCGCGCGCAGCAACAGTCTCTGCGCGCTTTTTTAAAGCAGCAAAGTAAGCCGGCAGCAATGTGGTTAAAGCTAAGCATTGCCCTAGGTACAGTTAATGCGATTTTAATGATTGCAGGCGCTTATTTACTTGCACAAACCATTCATGATGTGATGTTTGAAGGGCGTAATTTAGCCCAAGTAACCCACTTTTTATGGCCTTTAGCGGGTATTATTTTACTGCGCGCCATTTTTTTAGCGTTAAGTGAGCGCTTAAGCGCATTTGCAGCGCTTAAAATCAAATCGGCTATTCGCCAAACTTTACTCGATAAACTCACGCTACTTGGGCCAAGTTATATAGAGCAACACGGCCAAGGCGCTACGCTCAACACGCTGCACAATGGTGTAGAAGCACTGCATGACTACTATGCAAAGTACTTACCAGGGGTTGCCTATAGTGCGCTTATTCCTCTGGCAATATTAGTGGTTATATTTCCGACCGATTATAAAGCGGGACTGATATTTTTATTAACCGCACCACTTATTCCGTTTTTTATGATTCTAGTTGGTCATAAGGCAGAAGCGCTTAACCAAAAGCGCTGGCAACAACTGGCGGTATTAGGCAACTACTTTTTTGACCGCATACAAGGGCTTACCCAACTAAAATTGTTTAATGCTACGCGCAAAGAGCTAAAGCAAATAGCCCAAATTTCAGATGATTTTAGGCATGCAACGCTAAGCGTGTTAAAAATTGCTTTTTTATCTTCTTTTGCACTGGAGTTTTTAGCCACAATTAGTGTGGCACTGGTAGCGGTTATTATTGGTTTTAGATTATTTTTTGGCACGCTCGATTTTGCAACCGGCTTTGTAGTATTGCTGCTAGCGCCTGAATTTTACTTACCGCTTCGCCAATTAGGCAGCCATTATCATGCGCGCTTACAAGGAATGAGTGCTGCTGCAGATATGCTAATCATTTTAAATGCACCACTGCCATCAAAAAATAATAACCACACAGCTCATATAAACATGGAGGGTAACAGCACTATCAGCGTCCATGATCTCAATTTTAGTTACCCTAATAGCAATGAGGGAATTAATAATATTAATTTAACCCTGCCAAGCACAGGACTAGTAGCCATTGTGGGAGCTAGCGGCTCAGGTAAGAGCACCCTACTTGATTGCATGCTTGGTTTTCACCCAGAAGTAATACAACACATATCCATTGACCAACAACCATTGACGACAGCCGATATAAGCCAATTACAACAAAACATTGCCTGGATCCCACAAAAGCCAACCTTATTTTACGACACCATTGGCGCTAATATAAAGCTAGGTAACCCAGGCGTTTCAAATGCAGCACTTGAGCAGGCGGCGCAGCAAGCTGGTGCGCTGGAATTTATTAACGACTTACCTGATGGGTTTAACACATTAATAGGTGAACAAGGCGAAGGGCTCTCTGGAGGACAAAAGCAGCGTATTGCTTTAGCTCGTGCATTTTTAAAAAACGCCCCTATTTTAATGCTTGATGAGCCAACCGCTCATTTAGACAGTCAAACTGAACAGCTCATTCAAAACGCTATTGCTGAGTATGCAAAAGAACACTTAGTGATCACCATAGCGCACCGCTTAAATACAGTAAGAAATGCCAAACAACTTATCGTTATGGAAAACGGTGCCATCGCTCAGCAAGGCGACTTTATAACGCTCAGCCAGCAAGCTGGCGAATTTGCAAAGCTGCTGCAAACAGCGCAACATGGAGCGACTAATGACTAACTTTATTCGTTTACTTAAATTGTGCCGCCCTCATTATAAAGCGATGCTTCTAGGGACGTTTCTAGCGTCACTCACGGTGCTAGCTAATGTAGGCTTACTCGCTATTTCCGGCTGGTTTTTAGCTTCTATGGCTGCCGCAGGAATTGCAGGCGTCCATATGAACTACTTTACCCCAGCTGGCACCATTCGTTTTTTGGCGATTGTGCGCACCGCCTCACGTTACGCTGAACGCTTAGTTACTCACAACGCCACATTTTTATTGTTAAGTGAAATACGAGTAAATATGTTCGCCACACTCAGTAAACTTAATAACCTTGATTTGGCTATGAGCCGCAGTGCCGATTTAGTTAACCGCTTACAAAATGATGTAGACGCACTAGATAAATTTTATTTAAATGTGTTGCTACCGATGTTGGTAGCCTTACTCACTGTGCCTATTATTATGCTGTTTATGTCTGCTTACAGCCCAAGTGTAGCCTTAATTTGCTTTACGGGTATCGTTGTTATTGGGGTGGTTATACCCGCTATATTGAGCAGACAATTAGATAAAAACAGCCACCAAGAAACATTACTCAGCGCCCAATTAAGAGCTGAGCTATCTGATACCTTAACGGGTCTTAGAGAACTAAATATTTACCAAGCTCGAAACCAACAACTCACTAAGTGTGATCAGTTAAGTAAGCAGTATAACCAGCAATTATTTATTCGTCATAAGGCTCTTGGCAATGCTGATGGTTTGAGCTTACTCATAGTACAACTGGCTATGCTCGCCAGCATTGTCACTATTGTGCCGCTGGTGTTTAGCGCCGAGATGGTAAATGTTGAATTGGCGATGTTGAGTTTGTTTGTACTGGCCAGTTTTGAAAGCGTATTGTTACTACCCAACGCGTTTATTGAACTACCTAATGTATTAAAAGCAGCTGAGCGACTATTTACCCTTGAAGATAAAGTACTGAATAAAAACGAGATACCTTCACAGATTATTGATTCACATAATAAAAAATGGACACTTTCGCTAAATAAAATTAGCTACCACTATGGCCAAAAGCAGGCATTAAATAATGTGAGTTTTGAGCTACCTGCAAAGCATAAAGTGGCGATTGTTGGACGAAGCGGCAGTGGTAAAACAACCTTAGTGAATTTACTAAGCGGTTTATGGCCTCTGCAACAAGGTGCAATTAGCTTACAAAACGAAAAAGAAACAATAAACCTGCATAATTTAAATAATGAAAGCCGTGCAAAAACATTAAATATTTTAGCGCAGCAACATCATATTTTTGATGGTACATTAAGCGATAATCTTGCCTATGCGGCACCTGATGCAACACCGCAACAAATGACAGCGGCGTTAAAACAAGCCGAGCTGGGTAACTGGTTTAGCGCGCTAAAAGAAGGCTTAAATACTCGTTTAGGTACAGGGGGACGCAGTGTCTCTCAAGGCCAGTCAAGACGCATTG
The DNA here is from genome assembly GCF_000764215.1 of Pseudoalteromonas sp. ND6B. Lineage (NCBI taxonomy): Bacteria > Pseudomonadati > Pseudomonadota > Gammaproteobacteria > Alteromonadales > Pseudoalteromonadaceae > Pseudoalteromonas > Pseudoalteromonas sp. ND6B. The sequence goes on along the minus strand of NZ_JQFL01000057.1, from coordinate 23,225 downwards.
CCTTGGCACAAGCGCTGCTGCAACAACCCGCCATTGTAGTGCTCGATGAACCCACTGAAGGGCTCGATAATATTTCTAAACAAGCCGTTATGAACAGTATTTTACAGCTAAAAGAGCATGCTAGTGTATTAACAATTACTCATGATCCAGCGTTGTTATCGCAAATGGATAGTGTCATCTGGCTAGACAGTGGACAAATCATCGCTCAAGGTTCACATCAACAATTGCTCAATGAACACCCTGACTATGTGGCGTTAACGACCCGCTTTTAGTCCTTAGCAGTATTACTTTTATCAATAACGGTGACCGTTACATCAATAACGCCGACTTTAGGGTCGGCTATTTTTTTAAACATCGCCTTAGATAAATCAATAATTCGCCCCCGAATATAAGGCCCCCTGTCATTAATTCTGATCACTACAGACTTATTATTAGCAATATTGGTAACTTTCACTTTTGTACCAAATGGGAGTCTTAGGTGCGCAGCCGTTGCCGCCTGTTGGCTAAAACGTTCGCCATTAGCCGTGGTTCTGCCATGATATTTGTCTGCATAGAATGATGCTTTACCTCGCTCTGACATATCACTTTGTTGATTATTTATTTGCCTTGGCGCAGTACTACAAGCAGTTAACATAACCAATAGCATTGAAAGCAATACTAACTTTATCCGTTTCATTATTTATACTTTATAGGAAAATGTGTAGGGAGTGTAATAAGGTAAGCCTGAGTAGAGACTGAATTTAATAAAAATAGCAACATGCACTTCATGGCTGAGTTATTAATCAAATATCAGCTAATAAAAAACCACCTTGATTACTCAAAGGTGGTTTTTTTATAAATTAAAATGCTCTTTATTAACGCACGATACCGCGCTCTGAGCTTTTAACAAAATCAATCATCAGCTGCACCGCTGGGTATTTTTCAGCGTCTTCTGAAAGCGATTCTATCGCTTCATCAACGCCTAGGCTCTTACGATAAAACGCCTTGTATGCGCGGCGTACTGCCATTATCTCATCGCTTTCAAAACCACGGCGTTTCATGCCTTCGGTATTGATTGCAGCAGGACCTGCTGGCATACCAATGGTGGTAACAAAAGGAGGTACGTCTTTATTTACACCAGAATACATACCAACAAATGCATGAGCACCAATTTTACAAAATTGATGCACACCTGAGTTACCCGCTAAAATAACCCAATCACCAACATGAACGTGACCCGCTACACTGGCATTATTTGCAAAAATAACGTTATCGCCAATCACCGCATCGTGTGCAACGTGAGTGTAAGCCATAAATAAGTTATTGCTACCTATTTTGGTAACACCTTCATCTTGGATTGTACCGCGATGAATAGTCGCACATTCACGAATAACATTATTGTCGCCAATAATTAAGCTTGTTGGTTCGTTGTTATATTTTTTGTCTTGGCAGGCTTCGCCCACAGAAGCAAACTGAAAAATATGGTTACCAGAGCCAATAGTAGCAGGCCCTTTAACAACAACGTGAGACTCAATAATACAGTCATCACCAATAACAACATCATTACCGATGTAACTGTATGGTCCAACTGACACATTGTTACCAAGTTTTGCACCCGGTTCGATTATTGCCGTAGCATGGATCACAATTAAAACTCTCTTCTAGCACACATGATTTCGGCGCTACACACTGTTTTGCCGTCAACTTTAGCTTCAGCCGCAAATTTCCATATGTTACGACGCTCTTTTAAAAACTTAACATGAAGATGCATGGTATCACCTGGCACAACCGGCTGCTTAAAACGAGCATTGTCTACGGCTGCAAATAGGTAAAGTTCGTTTTCACTACGATTTTCAACCGTTTTAAACCCTAATAGACCCGTTGCTTGTGCCATTGACTCTAATATTAGCACACCAGGAAAAATCGGCTGGTTTGGGAAATGGCCGGTGAAAATGGGTTCATTAATCGATACGTTTTTAATTGCATGTAACGATTCACCAGGGGTGAAATCTATAACGCGATCAATCAGTAGCATCGGGTAACGGTGCGGTAATAAACTTAAAATTTCTTGAATATCAAGGCTATTTAATTCGTTTGCCAAAATAGCATCCTTATTAGTGTTCAACGTTCATGACTTATTCAATGCTTCAAGCGCTTTTAGACGTGACTTCATGTCTGAAAGGTTACGCAAATGAGCAATTGATTTTCGCCATTCTTTGTTAGTCGTATGAGGCATACCGGATGAGTAAATACCCGGTTCGGTGATTGATTTAGTCACCATACTCATACCAGTAATTATAACACCATCACATACAGACATGTGACCGTTAATTGCGCTCATGCCGCCAATCTGGCAATTTTTACCTATGCTGACACTGCCTGCAAGTACAGTACAACCGGCAATTGCAGTGCCTGACTGAACTTCAACGTTGTGTGCTATTTGACACTGATTATCAATAATAACGTTACTGTGAATAATAGTATCATCGAGTGCACCACGATCTATGGTGGTGCTTGCACCAATTTCGACTTTATCGCCAATGATCACTGAGCCTAGTTGTGGAATTTTAAGCCACTGACCACGTTCATTCGCATAACCAAAACCGTCGCTGCCAATAACAGTATTCGCTTGAAATAAACAGTCTGCGCCAATCTCAACATCATGATAAACGCTCACACTTGACCATAGTTTGGTGCCTGAGCCTATTTTAACACGTTCACCAATAAAACTGTTCGGACCAATTTGTACGTTATCGCCAATCACAGCGTCAGCTTCAATTACAACATTCGCGCCTATGGCTGCGCTTTTACTAACTTGCGCACTGGCATGTATAACCGCACTTGGGTGTATACCACTAATGGCACTACGTGGCGTGGTATCCATTAACTGAGCGAGTTTGGCGTAATTCACATACGGATTGGCGACGATGATTTTGTTGCCTGAAAAATAAGGCGCATCCTCAGGACTCAGTATCACAGCACTGGCTTGTGTTGTTTCAAGCTGAGAGCGATATTTCTTGTTCGCTAAAAATGCAATATGCCCAGTCTGGGCATTTGCAAGTGTTGCTATTTTTTTAATTTCTAAAGCGCCATCACCTTGTAGCTCGGCGCTTAGAAGTTCCGCAATTTGCGAAAGCGTATAATTTTGCATAGATTAATTATTTCTTACTTACAGCGTCTACAACTTTTTCAGAAAGATCAGTTACTTCTTTAGGGTTAAAGTAAATTGTTGTGTCTTTTACTTTAACTTCGTCGAAGTCGCCTTTTTTAGCAATCTCTTGGATTGTTTCAATGATTAGAGTCTGAACTTTAGCCAACTCTTGATTTTGGCGTGATTTAATTTCTTGCTCTAGAGGACGACCTTTTTCAGCAAGATTTTTTTGCATACCTTGAATTTTATCACGTAATGCGTCTTTTTGGTCTTGACTCATTGTAGTGCTTTCACGCTTAAACTTTTCAGCTTCAAAGCGAATGTCACCTTGTAACTTTTCAAGCTCTTGACGACGCTCTGCAAACTCAGTTTGCAGAGACTGTTCAATTTTAGCCATTTGTGGAAGCTGCTTGTAGATTTCTTGCATATCTACAATACCCACTTTATGAGCAAAAGCGTTAACTGATGTACCCATCATAAGTGTAGCTAAAACGGCAACTGCTGTTGATTTGAATAATTTTTTCACAATAAACTCCTTTAGAAAGTGTTACTAATATTAAAACTGATGGTCTTGGTATCGTCATCTTCTTCTTTTTGCAACGGATACGCAAAGCTGATCAGCATCGGACCCATAGGTGAGATCCACTGTAATGATAAACCGGTTGCAACCCTAAAGCGCATTGGGTCTGAGTAGTCATCTAATTTTGCACGCTCATCAATCCCTAAGTTTTGATAGCGATCAACACTGAATTCGGTATCCCATACGTTGGCAGCGTCAACAAAGAAACTCGTTCGCACTGAACTAGTATTTTCTTCATCTAAGAATGGAGTAGGTACAATAAGCTCCATACCTGCCACTGCTTTAGCATTACCACCAATACGACCTTGTGGTATTAGCACGTCAAACTCTGACGCCCCACCAATGTTGCCTGTGGTTGTGCCATCACCTGATGGCGTACCTGGTATTGATTGCGGTATACGCGAAACAGCACGCGGTAAAATGGTATTTCTATCAAAGCCACGTAATTCCATTTCAGTGATACGGAAGTATTCTTGGAACGGTAAAGTTTGATCATAGCCATTGGTAGAGCCATAACCATTACCATAACCTAATGCAGCACGCGTTGAGAAAACCCAACGATGATCGTTAGAAATCGGCCAGTAAAAACGCGAGTCATAATTTAATTTAAAGTACTGTAAATCAGAGTTTGGCGTTGTGGCTGTTAAGTTTAATGTTTGTCGTGAACCTGCCGTTGGGAATAAACCACGGTTAACTGTAACTCGTGACCAACCAACACTTAGCTCGTACTTTGTAAATTCAAAGCCCGCATCTGGATTTTCTGGATCTAAGAAGGTTTCACGTAGTACACGTGTTTGCTCATATTCAGCAATATCAGATAGCTCTTCTTCTATCCAACGTGCGCCAAAGTTAATACGGTTAATGGCATCAATTGGGAAACCAATGTTTGTCCCTAACCCATAACTTTTTGACTTATAGTCAATCAAGCTAAACTGACTGGCATCGTAGTTACTGTAAAAGATACTGCTGCCCTGCGATACGCCATCCGGCGTAAAGTAAGGGTCGGTATACGATACACTGACACGCTCAGAACCGCGTGAAGTATTAATGTTAAAGCCAATTTGGTTACCTGTGCCTAAAAAGTTAGACTCGGTTACACCAATATTAAACTGCAGACCTAAGTATGAACCATAGGCAAGGCCCGCATTAAAGCTGCCCGCAGATTGCTCTTTAACAGTAAAGTCAACGTCTACTTGGTCATCAACACCTGGAACTGGCACCACATTAAAATCAACGGTTTCCATATAAGGTAAACGTTGAATTTGTAGTTTAGAACGCTCTAGGTTTTGATTAGATAACCATGCACCTTCAAGCTGTGTCATTTCACGGCGCAGTACTTCATCAGCCGTGTTTTGGTTACCACCTACAATAATTCGACGAACATACACACGCTTGCCTGGATCAACCGATAGAGTCAATTGTACTTCTTGGTTCTCGTCATCAATTTCTGGAATCGTACGTACTTCAGCATTGGCGTAACCAAAACGCGCCAAGTAGCTTTTGATAAATTCTTCTGATGAGGTAACCACTGATCCGTTATAAAGCTCGCCTGTACGCAGTGGAATAACACTTTTTATTAATTCTTCACGACCGAGTAAATCACCGATGAAATCAAAGCCTTTCACTTTGTATTTAACGCCTTCGGTAATATTTGCCGTTACATAAACAGACTCACGTTCAGGGCTAACTGATACTTGAGTTGAGTCAATATTAAAGCGTAAATAGCCACGGTCTAAATAAAAGCTGCGAATTTTCTCTAAATCGCCTTCAATGGTTTGTTTTTGATAGCGGTCGCTACCCATAAACTGCCACCATGGTAAGTCTTGCTGCGACTCAACTAGTTGCAATAACTCTTCGTTTGAGAAAAGCTCATTACCCACTAAGTTAATTTGACGAATGGAGGCTGCATCGCCCTCGTCAAACTCAAGTCTTAATTTAACCCGATTACGTGGTAATTTAGTGACACTGATATCCACTTTTGCATTGTATTTACCAATACTGTGGAAAAATTCAATCAGGCCTTTTTCGATGTTATCGATTACCGTTTTATCAAGCGGCTCGCCTTGGCGAATATCTTGTTGATCGAGTGACTGATTTAACTGCTCATCTTTTATGTCTTTATTGCCTTCAAATTCAATAAAGCTAATGGTTGGACGTTCAGTTACTTTAAAAATAACGTTATTACCATCACGTAACGCTTTTATATTGTCAAAGTGACCAGAGCGATAAAGTGACTTAATTGTTTTTGAAATTGTATATTCATCAACATTGTCGCCCACGTTAATAGGAATATGCGTTAATGCAGCACCAAGTGCAACACGTTGCAATCCCTCAACCTTTAAATCTTCAACAATAAAGGAGTTTTGGCCTAGGGCTGCAAAGCTTGCACCCAATAAACTTGAAACTACCAAATGTTTTTTTATAGCCATTTTATTATCTTTATCCTTTACAACTGTATTACCGCTTAGCATCGAAAATTAAATATTTACGAGCTTTACAATCGTGTTCTAATTTGTCGTTACCACGCTTATATAACTACAAGCGCGATACATCATTGAACAAAGCGAAACATGTTAGAAAAATGAGTAGCAAGGCTCCCACTTTAAAACCAAACTCTTGTGTCTTTTCAGAGACTGGCTTTTTACGAAAAAGTTCAATTATGTAATACATTAAGTGCCCACCATCAAGCACTGGCAGAGGAAGTAAATTAAATACTCCCAAGTTAACGCTTATCAAAGCTAAAAAGCTTAAAAATGCGACTAATCCATAACTAACACTGGTGCCGGCGCCTACAGCTATGCCGACTGGCCCACTTAGGTTTTTAACCGACACCTGGCCTGTTATTAAGTTACCTATCATGTCAAAACTCAGCGTAATTAAACGCCATGTTTCTTTTGTGCCCAGCACAATACTATCTAGTGGCCCATAATGTCTAGTCTCTACAAAATCATCAGGCCACTGCTCTACAACGGGAGCAACACCCAAAAAGCCTTGCTCTATGCCATTACTGACGACCCGGCTCTTTGGAGTAACTGTTATTGTTTTTATACTATCTTGTCTTTTTACACTAAATTGTAAGGATTTGTTAGCCGATTGAGTAATAAGATTAACTAATTGCTGCCAACTGCTCATTGTTTCACCACTCACAGCTAAAATAACGTCGTTAACCTGTAAATTAGCCTGTTCAGCAGCTGAGTTTTTAGTAATAGCGGCAATAACCAAGGTTGCCTGAGGACGAAACGGTACAATACCTAACGAACTGAGCGGCGGTACATCTTGTTGATCAAGCTTCCAACCATCTAGGTTAAGCGTTTGCACTGTTTGCTGATAATTTTCGTTACGTAAGGTTACGGCAACGCTTTTATCACCTAAATGAGACATCAAAGAAAAGGTCGCATCTTGCCAATTACTTATGTCGTCATCACCAATTTTAATAATTTGCTGGGTTGGCATAATACCGGCTTGTTCAGCTCGGCTGCCTTCAACAACACTACCCACAACTGGTTTTATGGTTTGCACACCTACCATGTACATCACCGCTAAAGCAAAAATAGCGAACAAAAAGTTCGCCATGGGCCCTGCTGCCACAATGGCTATGCGGGCTTGAACTGATTTAGCATTAAACGATAAATGACGTTGATTGGCAGGCACTTCATCAACACGCTCGTCGAGCATTTTCACGTATCCGCCCAGCGGGATTGCCGCAATAACGTACTCAGTATTATATTTATCGTGCCATTTTAGTAAGGGTTTACCAAAACCAATTGAAAAGCGCAGTACCTTTACACCCGCTTTACGCGCAACCCAAAAATGACCATATTCATGAACGGTCACTAAAATGCCTAGTGCGAGTATAAACGAACCTAAATTCCAAAAAAAATCGAACATATCAATGCACCACTTTTGTTATAAACTGCGCAGCGCTGATGCGTGCTAAACGGTCACACTCTAAAATTTCATCGAGTGTTTTCGCATTAGTAAATTGTGCGGCGTCTAGTGTTTGCGCATTCACTTTATAAATATCCGTAAACCCAATCTGCCCCTGTAGAAACGCATTAACTGCAATCTCATTAGCCGCATTAACGGTGGTGGTGGCTCCTTGGCCTGCATCACAGGCTGCAATTGCAAGCTTTAAATTGGGGTAACGTGAGAAATCAGGTTTGGTAAACGAAAAATCACAAATATCAGAAAAATTTAACGGCTTGACACCCGCATCAATTCGCTGTGGAAAGGCAAGTGCATGCGCTATCGGGGTGCGCATATCAGGGTTACCCATTTGCGCTAAAATAGAGCCATCTTGGTATTGCACCATAGAATGGATAATACTTTGAGGGTGAATCACCACATCAATATCGCTTGCATCACAGTTAAATAACCATTTAGCCTCAATAAACTCTAAGCCTTTGTTCATCATCGTAGCTGAGTCTACTGATATTTTTTGCCCCATAGACCAATTAGGATGAGCAACCGCTTCACTGACGCTAACGGTGTTAAGGGTATTGATATCGCGATTTAAAAACGGGCCACCTGAGCCAGTTAATAAAATTTTGCTAACCCCATGTTGCTCAAGCCTTGCTTGCCCTTGGGTATTTTGTAAAGCACTGGGTAAACACTGAAAAATAGCATTATGCTCGCTGTCGATGGGTAATAAAGTTGCTTGATGCTTTTTAACTTTATCAATGAATAACTGACCCGACATCACCAGTGACTCTTTGTTGGCAAGCAATACTTTTTTGCCCGCTTCAACAGCGCTCAAGGTAGGTAGTAATCCGGCTGCACCGACAATCGCTGACATAACCGTATCAACATCACCATGAGCACAGAGCTCACTCATGGCTTTCTCGCCATGCATTACTTGCGTTTTACTCTCATGCTTTAAAAGCGCAGAAAGCTGCTTAGCCGCCGATTCAGATGCCATTACAGCATAACGAGGCTGGTGAGCTATACACAGTTCAGCCATTTTTTTTGCATTTTGTCCTGCGGTCAATGCAAAAACTTTAAATTGCTGTTGGTTTCTTGCAACAACATCTAACGTGCTAAGACCTATCGACCCCGTCGCACCCAAAATAACCAGTTGTTGCACAGCACTCATAAGCTAAGCGTCCAAGCAAAGCAAATAACAAACATCGGTGCTGCCGCAGTTAAACTATCAATACGGTCTAAAATACCACCGTGCCCAGGTAAGCAACTGCCGCTATCTTTAAGTCCCGCTTCGCGCTTAAACATACTCTCAAGTAAATCACCTACCGCAGAAAACAAGGCAATAAACGCTGTCATAACTGCATAAATAGGCCATACAGAAGTATCAACGTTAGTGTAATAACAAAAAGCCAGTACAAATAACACCGCAGCAACCACGCCACCTGCGAGGCCTTCTATGGTTTTATTTGGACTAACTTTAGGCATTAACTTATGTTTACCAAAACTTTTACCTGTAAAGTAAGCGCCTATATCGGCACTCCATACAATGCCTAATACAACTAAAATGAGCATAGAGCCATAGTGAGTAGATTCCGTATATTGCGCACTACGCAGTGTGTTAAGTGCAAGCCATAGCGGTACTAAGGTCAACAAACCAGCAATGCCGCGCATCACAAGCCCTTCGTTCCACCCTTTCGCCATAGCAGGGTAACGCCACACTAAATAACTGGCTACCAACCACCAAGAAAACGATAAGGTAAATAAGTAATTAGCATCGCCTACAAGTTGACCATCTTGCCATAGAGTCTCTATAGGCCAATGCAAATTGAGTAACCCTAGTAATACTGCCACTAATAACACGAAGGCGCCACGTTTTAGCTTATCGCATAGTCCCATAAAGGCAGACCATTCCCACGCGCCCATTAATACAATAGCACCCGCAAAATAACTAAATAACGTTAGTGGGGTGTAAAAAACCAAAGCCAGTGCTAATGGCGCTAGCACTAGTGAGGTTAAAATACGTTGTTTTAACAAAATGATGACCCTTAATCTATTTTAGGTTTGAGCGAGTAATTGTTTTATTTGTTCGCCCGTGCAACCAAAACGTCGCTCTCTGGCAACGTAACATGCAATGGCCTCTGCAAAAGCAGCTTCATTAAAATCAGGCCAAAGTGTATTTGTGAAATAAAGTTCAGCGTAGGCTGCCTGCCAAAGTAAAAAGTTACTAATTCTGACATCGCCACCGGTACGGATCAATAAATCAGGCTGAGCTTGATCTGCCATACTCATATGCTGTGCAATATGTTCTTCTGTAATATCTGCTGGGTCAATTTCTCCATTCGCTACTTGTAAAGCAACTTGCTTAGCAGCGTGAGTCATATCCCAGCGACCACCGTAATTTGCCGCAACATTTAAGTGCAGCCCGGTATTGTTCGCTGTTAGTTCTTGAGCTGTATGTACTTTAGCGCGCAAGCTTTCAGAGAAGCGAGATAAATCTCCAATGATGGTTAGTTTTACGTTATTTTTATGCAGCTTTTTAACTTCTTTACTCAGTACAAATAAAAAAAGCTCCATAAGTGTATTTACTTCGTCTTCAGGGCGGCGCCAGTTTTCACTACTAAAAGCAAATAAGGTTAACGATTGTATTCCTAATTTAGTACAAAACTGCACGGATTGACGAACTGCATCCACGCCTTTTTTATGCCCATATACACGAGGTCTATTTCTAGCTTGTGCCCAACGCCCGTTCCCATCCATGATGATGGCAACATGTTTAGGTAAACATTGCTGTGAAATTGTATCAGCGTCTAGAACCATAAATTTTGTGTATTCCATAAAAAAACGCCGCCTAGTATACCCCAGACGGCGTTTCAAAACTAATAATTTTAACCTGTACCCGTGATAATAAATCTACATAAAGCAAATAATTATACAGCTAACAACCTTGTATTTACTGATAATCGAGCCAATAGCAAAGAGTAAATACAATCTGTTACCCTTTAAAATCACACAATTAAAGTTAAGTGCGAAGGCATATAAACAACGACTTAGTTACTTCAGTAAAGCTGTTAATCCGAGCCTAGATTAGCAATTAGATTTCCATCAACTCAGCTTCTTTCGCTGTTAGTTGCGTATCCATTTCTTTGATAAACTTATCAGTGATTTTTTGGATAGCATCTTCAGCTTGACGCGCTTCATCTTCAGAGATGTCTTTATCTTTTAATAAGTTTTTAATATCGCCATTTGCATCACGACGAATGTTACGAATAGCAACACGACCGCCTTCTACTTCACCACGTACGATTTTAATTAAATCTTTACGACGTTCTTCAGTCAATGGAGGAAGTGGTACACGGATCACTGTGCCTGCAGACATTGGATTTAAACCAAGGTCAGATGCCATAATCGCTTTTTCAACAGCTTGCGCTAATGACTTATCAAATACACCAATAGCCAATGTACGTGAGTCTTCAATTGTTACATTTGCAACTTGGTTTAACGGTGTTGGTGCGCCGTAGTACGACACCATGATGCCGTCTAAAATTGCAGGATGAGCACGGCCAGTACGAATTTTAGATAATTGACTACCAAGTGCTGCTACACTTTTTTGCATGCGCGCTTGCGCATCTTTTTGAATATCGTTAATCACGGTTTAATCCTAATCTAGTTACTAACTTCATCTGAGGCTTGTGAAGAAATAAGGGTTCCTTCTTCTTCACCCATTATTACGCGTTTTAATGCGCCTGATTTATTCATATTAAATACGCTCAATGGCATATTATGGTCGCGAGCTAATGTAAATGCCGCTAAATCCATTACTTTTAGTTCTTTATCAATAATTTCATTGTAGCTTAAGTGACGGTAAAGTGTCGCATCTGGGTTTTTAACCGGATCATCGCTAAATACACCATCTACTTTGGTTGCTTTAATTACTGTGTCAGCTTCAATTTCAATGCCACGTAAACACGCTGCAGAGTCAGTTGTAAAGAACGGGTTACCCGTACCGGCTGCAAAAATAACAACACGACCTGTTTTTAATAAGCTAATGGCTTCTGCCCAGTTATACGCATCACATACGCCATTTAAAGGAATGGCTGACATTAAACGGCAATTTACAAATGCACGGTGCAACGCATCACGCATAGCAAGACCATTCATGACGGTTGCAAGCATACCCATGTGGTCGCCAACAACGCGGTTCATACCCGCTTCCGCTAGTGAGCCACCACGTAAAAAGTTACCGCCACCAATAACTAAACCCACTTCTACGTCGAGTTCTACGAGCTCTTTAATTTCTTGTGCCATACGATCTAAAACTTTAGGGTCGATGCCGAAGCCTTCGTCTCCCATTAAAGCTTCACCACTTAATTTGAGAAGAACACGTCTAAAAATAGGTTTGCGATTGATAGTCATAGTTTTGGGGCCAACTTTTATTGAATTATGGATAAAAAATAACCGCGCTTATGTTAAACATAAAAGCGCGGTTATTTTAAAGAATTTCTAAGCGTGACGCAAAAGCAAATAGTACTTTAATTGCATGTATTTTCCTTAGGCATCACAAATAGCTAATCTTACTTAGCTTTAGCAGCTGCAATTTGAGCAGCAACTTCAGCAGCAAAATCTTCTTCTTTCTTCTCGATACCTGCACCAACTTCCATACGTACAAAGCCAGTAACTGTTGCGTTTTTCTCTTTAAGAATTTCGCCAACAGACTTTTTAGGTTCCATGATGAAAGCTTGACCAGTAAGAGAAACCTCACCAGTGAATTTTTTCATACGACCAACAACCATCTTCTCAGCGATTTCAGCAGGCTTGCCTTCATTCATCGCGATGTCGATTTGTACTTGCTTTTCTTTTTCAACAACATCAGCAGGTACGTCATCTGGTGTTAAGTAGTCTGGGTTTGAAGCAGCAACGTGCATTGCAACGTGCTTAAGTGTTTCTTCATCAGCAACACCTGCAACAACAACACCAATACGCTCGCCGTGACGGTACTCAACTAGTTGCTCACCAGTGATGTACTGAAGACGACGTACATTGATGTTTTCACCAATTTTAGTTACTAACTCAACACGATCTTCTTCAAACTTAGCTTGTAAGTCTTCGATAGATGAAGTGTCAGCAATAGCAGCATCTGCAACTTTATTAGCAAATGCTAAGAAGCTTGCATCTTTAGCTACGAAGTCAGTTTGACAGTTAACTTCTACAAGTACTGCGACACCCGCGTTTTGCTTGATGATGATAGTACCTTCAGCAGCGATGTTACCTGCTTTTTTAGCAGCCTTTGCAGCACCGCTCTTACGCATGTTTTCAATCGCTAACTCGATGTCACCATCAGTCTCAGTTAACGCTTTTTTACAATCCATCATGCCAGCGCCAGTACGCTCGCGTAATTCTTTAACTAGGGCAGTAGTTACAGCCATTAGTAAATCCTCAAATCTGAAATCAGGTTTAGATAAGCGGGTTACCCGCTCCACAAGAATAGCAAGTCTTCACCTTTAAAAGATGAAGACTTGATGACAGCTAATTACTCAGCTTCTACGAAGTCATCTTTTTCAGCTTGAGCAACGATGTTACTCTCACGGCCTTCAGTGATCGCAGCTGCAACAGCACTAGTGTAAAGGTTGATTGCACGGATAGCATCATCGTTACCAGGTACGATGTAATCAACACCGTCTGGGTTAGAGTTAGTATCAACGATTGCAACAACTGGGATACCTAGGTTGTTAGCTTCACGGATAGCAATGTGCTCGTGGTCAGCATCGATTACAAAGATAGCGTCTGGAAGGCCACCCATGTTTTTAATACCACCAAGGCTTTTTTCAAGCTTGTCCATTTCACGAGTAAGCATTAACGCTTCTTTCTTAGTTAACTTCTCGAAAGTACCGTCTTGGCTTTGAGCTTCAAGATCTTTAAGACGCTTGATTGATTGACGAACTGTTTTCCAGTTAGTCAACATGCCGCCTAACCAACGGTGGTTAACGAAGAATTGATCGCTTTGTAAAGCAGCTTCTTTTACTGCTTCGCTTGCTGCGCGCTTAGTACCAACGAAAAGAACTTTACCTTTGTTTGCAGCAGCACCAGATAAAAACTTAAGTGCAGTGTTGAACATTGGTACAGTTTGCTCAAGGTTGATGATATGTACACGGTTACGTGCGCCGAAGATGAAAGGCTTCATCTTAGGGTTCCAGTAACGTGCTTGGTGACCAAAGTGAACACCAGCTTGAAGCATATCGCGCATTGAAACGTTTGCCATTTTGTAAATCCTCTAAGTTGTTTAGGGTTAGGCCTCCACATATCCCATAGCACCAACACCGCAGTTAAATGAAACTGAAATGCACCCAAGTGTATGTGACGATACGTGTGTGTGTTAAAATAAAATTGTGTTTGCCTTAAATACAAAAAATCATTTAAGAATTTATTTGTAAAAAGACGGCGCGCTTTATACCATATTAAAATTAAATACTCAACGTCTCGTGCAAAAATTGTGCGACGATAATCATCTAAAAACGCAACTTTGGAGCCTCAATGAGCGCTGTGATTAAGACCCCTGAAGAAATCGAGAAAATGCGTGTAGCCGGCCGTTTGGCTGCTGATGTGCTAGAAATGATCGAACCACATGTGGTACCAGGTATCACCACCGATGAGCTTAATACAATTTGTCATGATTATATTGTTAATGTGCAAGATGCCGTTCCTGCTCCTCTTAATTATCATGGTTTTCCAAAATCAATTTGTACCTCGGTAAATCATGTAATTTGTCACGGAATTCCGAACGACAAAGCATTAAAAGACGGTGACAGTGTCAATATTGACATTACTGTTATTAAAGATGGTTACCATGGTGATACTTCAAAAATGTTCCATGTTGGCACACCTAACATTCAAGGCAAACGCCTTGCAGAAGTGACCCAAGAAAGCCTTTACCTTGCCATTAAAATGGTAAAACCGGGTGTTCGCCTTGGTGATATTGGTGCAGCTATTCAAAAATATGCAGAGAGCTTTAATTACTCTATCGTACGTGAATACTGCGGCCACGGTATCGGCAGCGAGTTCCATGAAGAACCACAGGTAATGCATTACGGAAAACCAGGTACAGGCGAAACATTAAAAGCCGGTATGTGTTTAACAATCGAGCCCATGGTCAATGCAGGCAAACGCCAATGTAAATTACTAAAAGACGACTGGACTGTGGTAACAAAAGACCGTAGTTTATCAGCTCAGTGGGAACATACCTTACTGGTAACTGAAAATGGTGTTGAAATTTTAACACTACGATCAGATGATACTATCGATAGAATCATCGAGCACTAATAGTAGTGTGTGCTTAATCATAGTAATAACAGGCTTTAGCCTGCATACAGATTAAGTGGTTTGCTGCAAAGGGAAATAACATGATTTATTCCCTTTGCAGCAAACACAGTATAAAAATAACTTAATCCAAGACTTATAATGCAGTCCATATATAGGAGCCAGCCTAAGTGGCATTACCTAACAAAGTAAAAAAGTTGCTCAATGATGCTCAGCAACTTAGCGAATACCGCGATTGCTCCGCCTATTTTTATAAATGGTTGCATAATGAATTCTCAAAACAGCCCGTTGGTAATCTAATAAACGCCCGTGCAGAATTTATAGACCGGTTACTGATTAAACTCTTTCATGTTTTCGATTTAGCCCACGAGCCAGATCTCGCTTTAATTGCTGTAGGAGGTTATGGTCGCGGTGAACTTCATCCCTACTCCGACATTGACTTTTTACTGCTTGTTACCCAGCAACCCAATGACGATATTTGCGAAAAAATTGGCCAGTTTGTCACTATGCTGTGGGATCTTAATTTAGAAATAGGTCACAGTGTACGTACCATTGAACAAGCCATAGAGCAAAAACGTGAAGATGTTACCTTTGCCACCAGCCTACTAGAAAGCCGATTAATTTTCGGCAACCATATTGAATTCGAAAAGCTCAAAAGTCACCTCATCGAAAGGCCTGTATGGGGCTCTGGAGAGTTCTTTGTTGCAAAAGTACAAGAGCAAAATTTACGCCACAAAAAATGTCATGGTACGGCTTATAATTTAGAGCCTAATATAAAAGAAAATCCAGGCGGGCTGCGCGATTTACAAACCATTATTTGGGTTGCAAAAAAACACTTTAGAGCCGAAACCCTGCAAGAGCTGATAAATCACGGCTACCTAACTCACGAAGAATACCAAGAACTGTTAGAGTGCCTTGAAAATTTATGGAATATTCGCTTTGCTTTGCATTTAGCCGCAGGTCGCTCAGAAAACCGTTTATTATTCGATCACCAACCGCAAGCGGCTGAAATTTTGGGTTTTGGTAGTGATGGTAAAGCCTCTGTTGAGCGCATGATGAAACGCTTGTTCAGAATAATGAGCCGAGTTCGTGAACTTAATCAAATGCTACTTTCGTACTTTGAGCAAAGTATTTCACCAGACAGCAGCCAAGCCACTGTTGAAGAACTTGATCGTAATTTTGAACGCGTGGGCCATCAAATTCGGGTAAAAAGTCCGTCAGTATTTTTTAGGCGTGACCAACTTTTTGTATTATTTGAGCACATTGCTGATCACCCAGAAATTACCCATATATACCCAAGTACCATTCGAACTATCCGCCAAGTACGTCGTCGCTTATTAGGTGACTTACAAGATTATGCCGCGTGCCGCGAAGCTTTTTTACGTATTATAAAGCACCCTAACGGCATGGGCCGTGCGTTTACGCTAATGCATAAGCACGGCATGATTGCGGCTTACCTTCCGCAGTGGCGCAATATTTTTGGCCAAATGCAGTTTGATTTGTTTCATGCCTATACCGTAGATGAACATACCCATAAATTAATTAATAATATTTACCAATACTTCGATAAAACCAGCATTAGTGACTTTCCAATTTGCAGTGAAATAGTCACGCGCATGGATAAACCCGAATTACTGTATTTGGCTGGTATTTTTCATGATATTGCTAAGGGGCGAGGAGGAGATCATTCAGAGCTGGGCGCTGTTGATGCCATAGCGTTTTCAAAGCTGCATGGTTTTGCCTCTTCAGATGGTAAGCTCATAGCGTGGTTGGTAAGCAACCACTTACTTATGTCGGTAACTGCGCAACGTAAAGATATTAACGACCCCGATGTAATAAAAGATTTTGCATCGCGAGTAAAAACCGAACGCCAACTCGATTACCTCTATTGTTTAACCGTGGCTGATATTCGAGCCACCAATGACAACCTATGGAATGACTGGAAAAACACGCTGCTGCGCGAGCTTTATTTGCACACACAGCGCGCCTTGCGCCTCGGGCTTGAAAACCCAATGGATCAACGCGACCAAATTCGTGATAAAAAGCACCAAGCTAAGCAACGCCTGCTTAATTTGCATTATCACGAGGAGCAAATTGACTTAATTTGGAGCCGTTTTAAAGCAAATTACTTTACCGCTTTTAGTGAGCAACAAATTTCTTGGCATACTGAGCACTTACTCAAGTGCACTGATTTAAGCCAGCCCAGTGTTATCGTTTCTAATAAAGCGATGCATGGCGGTACCCAAGTGTTTGCTTATAGCCCTTATTCAGGTGCGCTCTTTGCTCGACTGGTTAGTGTTATTGGCTCTAAAAAAGCGCAAATTCAGCACGCCCAAGTACTGACCACCAAAGATGGCTACGTACTGTTCAACTTTGTTATTTTAGAAGTTAACGGCGATCCGATTGCCAGTAGCCGCGCACAATCGATTAAACGCGGATTAGAGCAAGCGCTTCATGATCCACGTAAAAAAATACGCTTTAAAAAGAGCCGATCACAGCGTTTTAAAGACTTTAATATTAAACCTAAAATTGTACTGCGCCCGCACCCTCGTAAGGATCGTAGCTTAATAGAAATTCAAGCGGTTGATATACCTGGACTATTAACTAAAATAGCCGAGGTTTTTCAAGCTTACTTACTCCACATACATGCCGCACGTATTACCACGGTAGGCGAACGTGCAGAAGATTTCTTTGTGGTATCAAATAACGAATATCAAGCGCTGACTGATGAAGAGCAAGCAAAAATTCATCAGGCATTACGTAAAAAACTCAACGCCGAAATTGAATAAGAGGACACTATGTCAGATTTAAAAACCATGATTGAAAATGCGTGGGATAACCGCGACAGCATTAGCCCTGCTACAGTATCAAGCGATGTTAAACAAGCGATTATAGATGCGCTTGAGCTATTAGATAGCGGCGCTGCTCGCGTTGCAGAGAAAATTTCAGGCGAATGGGTTGTTCACCAGTGGCTTAAAAAAGCAGTACTACTTTCATTTAGAATTCGTGAAAATCAGCCAATGAACGACGGCGTAAACCAATTTTACGATAAAGTACCGCTTAAATTTAGCGACTACACGCCGGAGCAATTTCAGCAAGGCGGCATGCGTGTCGTACCCAACGCCGTTGCTCGTAAAGGCAGCTTTGTAGGTAAAAATGTCGTATTAATGCCATCGTACGTAAACATAGGTGCATTTGTTGACGATGGCACCATGGTTGATACATGGGCGACAGTGGGCTCATGTGCTCAAATTGGCAAGAACGTACACTTATCTGGCGGCGTAGGCATAGGCGGCGTTTTAGAGCCGTTACAAGCGAATCCTACCATCATTGAAGACAACTGTTTTATTGGCGCACGTTCAGAAATTGTTGAAGGCGTAATTGTTGAAGAAGGCGCCGTTATTTCAATGGGGGTTTACATTAGCCAAAGTACCCGTATTTACGACCGTGAAACCGGTGAAATTCACTATGGCCGTGTGCCTGCCGGCGCTGTTGTGGTTCCAGGTGCACTGCCTTCAAAAGATGGCAGCCATAGCTTGTATGCGGCTATTATTGTGAAAAAAGTAGATAAACAAACTCGCGAAAAAGTGGGCATTAATGCCCTACTGCGCTCGATTGATGATTAAGAGCAGCTGTAAGTTTTTAGCTGTTAGCGCTAAGCAGGTTGATGTTAAACGTAGGTTGGGTTGAATAAAACGAAACCCAACGACACATTAAGTTAATGTGTATTCGCTAAAATTTAATTACATACAGAAAAAGCCCTAAGCTTGTATAGCTTTAGGGCTTTTTTAGTGATTTTAAAATACTTTCTCACAAACCTGTCCCCTTTAATTGCGTTGCTTTGTTAGATGCCAACAACTATAGTGAATTAACGCATAGTTCGATTGTCGAGGTTAAGTTGTTGCGGCTTTTTGTAATAAGTTGGTTGATATTATTATGTTCAAAACACGTCTTTGCTAATGACTTCAATACCTTTGAAAAAAAATTAGACGAAGCCGAAGATTATCTTACTGTTAATCCAGCTCAATCTATTACTATTTTAGAAAACCTCACAGGGTTACAACTCATGCCGCCAGAATTATTTATCCGCTGGCACCTTATCTATGCCCGTACAGCAGTACCTACAAGTCACTATGACGAGCTTTATACATCGATTGACGCAATATTTCAGCATCATCAAACTGATTATTTCAAACAAAAACTGACCACCATTATGAGTGCCTTGGGAATATGGCTTCGCCATGCAGAATATTTAGACGATGCCCAGTACTCATTTAAATGTGCTTACAAATATGCGCAAAACGATCGTCAACGCTTAACACTCACAAACAGTATGGCATTGGTTGCTCGCTCGCAAGATGACTTTGCAAAAGCGCGTGCTTTATACCTCGACAGTCATAAGATCACCACACAATTACAGCTTCCCAATGTAACCGGACTGATAGAAAGTAACTTAGGTTATTTAGCCCTGGATGAGGGCAATATACCCGAAGCTGAGCGCTATTTTAGAAGTGCATTAAGAAATAACCAAAACATTGATAAACGCGCGGGGCAAATCTCAACCGGGCTTAATTTATTAATGGTTTTTTTGATTCAAGAGCAGCAAATTAATTTTGAGCGACTCTATAGCCCAACGGCCACATTAACCCATGCCTTTCCCAATGAAGCGAAACAAGCATTACTTTTTTGGCTTGAAATAGGCTACAAAAATTTGATCGGTGGTTTTATAAGCCAAAAAGACAAACAACAGTTACAAACAGCGTATGAGCAATTAGAAAGCGATAAAATGAAACAACTAGTCGCGCGCTATTTAGCCAACAAGCTAGATGTAGCTGTAACCTTACCCGCCCCTATTGTCGCTAAGGACTTTACCAGCCCTTGGTTTGAGCTGGTAAAGCAATGTGATTGGAAACGCTAAGACTCGATTTAGTCCTTAGCCTATATAAGGCTATACCCCTCTAAAATAAATACTTTAATACTCTCACATCAACTTTCTCTTACTTTCTTTTTTAAAACCAAGCTGCTGTAAATATTAACTTTAATTTAAAAAAGTGACATTTTTAAGCTGCAAAATTAGCCAACCCTAGTGAATTTATAATAAGGTAGTCAGGCATACTTGAAAGTTAGCAATTAATATTAAGGATTAATATGACAAAAACTGCTTTACGCTCAACCATTTTGCTACCTGTATTTTTGCCTGCAGTATTTATTATTCTACTTTTGGTGATTGGTACAAGTAGTAACCCTGAACTCGCTGGTCAGGCATTTAGTGTTGCCCTTACGTGGATAACAGAAACCTTTGGCTGGTTTTATATGTTGTCTGTCGCTATTTTCTTGGTATTTATTGTCTCAGTCGCGGCTTCTAGCTGGGGGAATATAAAATTAGGCCCTGATCATGCACAGCCACAATACAGCTTTGGTGAATGGTTTGCCATGCTCTTTTCTGCCGGTTATGGCGTGGCACTGCTTTACTTTGGTGTTGCTGAACCTGTGCTGCATTACGCATCCCCGCCATCGGGGGCGGCTGAAACCGTTGATGCCGCCAAGCAGGCAATGCAAATTGCCTTTTTCCATTGGGGATTTCATATTTGGGCTATCTATGGAATTGTTGGTTTAGTGCTTGCTTATTTTGCATTTCGCCATGGCTTACCACTGTCTATTCGCTCTGCCTTGTATCCACTTATTGGCGATAAAATTTATGGCCCAATCGGCCATACTGTGGATGTATTTGCCATATTAGGTACTTTATTTGGTATTGCCACTACACTAGGGCTTTCGGTGACTCAAATAAATGCTGGCCTACATTACTTATGGCCAAACATCCCTATTAATACCACAGTGCAAATTACCGCGATTGCCGTTATTACTGCGGCAGCAACACTCTCAGTGGTGGCCGGTATGGATAAAGGGGTCAAGCGATTATCAATTGTGAATATGACCTTAGCGGTTTCACTAATGGCTTTTGTGTTTTTCATTGGCCCAACTATTCACATCTTAGAATCATTTTTACAAAATACCGGCAGCTACCTAAGCGGTATTGTTGAGCGTACTTTTAATTTACAAGCTTATAGTCGCAGTGATTGGATTGGTAACTGGACTTTATTTATATTTGGCTGGACGATTGCGTGGGCACCGTTTGTGGGTATGTTCATCGCAAAAATTAGCCGTGGTAGAACCATCCGACAATTTGTTGTTGGGGTAATGTTAGTTCCCACTATTTTTACCTTTTTATGGTTTTCAGTCTTTGGTGATACGGCACTTAACTTAATTATGAATGAGGGGTTTGATACGCTTATTGGCGATGTACAAGCAAATCATGCCGTCGCATTATTTCAATTATTTGAAGTGTTACCACTGTCATTTTTCATTTCACTGCTCACTGTCATTTTGATCATAACTTTTTTTGTTACATCATCTGATTCAGGCTCTTTAGTCATTGATTCACTAGCCTCTGGAGGAAGCATTAATACGCCGGCTTGGCAACGCGTGTTTTGGGCGGTACTTGAAGGTGCTGTGGCGGCTGTTTTATTAGTTGCAGGCGGACTAAGTGCGCTGCAAACCATGACCATAGCCAGTGCCTTACCCTTTGCTATTATTATGCTAATTGCCACGGCGGGGCTTTGGCGAGCTCTAAAAATTGAAGGCCATCGAGACACCAGCTTGCAAGCACATACACTTAATAGCCGCAACATTAACTTGTCTCACTGGAAGCGTCGTTTAGCGGCTATGGTCAATTACCCTAATAAAGAAAAAGTACATACTTTTATTGGTAGCGTGGTAGTTGAGGCAATGAAAGCCGTACAAGCAGAATTGAAATCTAGACAATGGCATGCAGTGGTGGAATTTGATACGGATTTAGGCCGCGCTCATTTAACGGTACTGCGCCATGAACATGTGGATTTTGTTTATGATATTCGCCTTACCGAGCATCCTTTGCCAAGCTTTGCTTACTCAGAGCTAAAGCCTGATAACAACGATGCTGAAAAGTATTATAAGGCCGACGTGTTTTTACGTCGCGGTGGTCTGTCATACGATGTTTATGGCTACACTGAAGATGATATTGTGAAAGATATTCTTGACCAATTTGAGAACTACTTACACTTTCTAGGTAATAGCCCAGGCGAACTTCCTTGGGATATGGCCGAACATGATGACATGTTAAATACCGATAAAGCTTAACGGATGCAGTCAATATTGGTAAAACGGTAATTAAAAATAAAAAAGGCACTGTAAAGTGCCTTTTTATTAACTCAAATATAATTAACCTGAGATCTGGTTAAGCCAACATTAGATTATTACTCTCTAAAATTTCAAGTTCTTGCGATGTTAAATCTAATGACGGCTTTTCCTCTTTTAGGCAATAGGCAATTAATCCACCAAGTAAATTTAGCATAAAGCCATGCATACTGCGGTGTCTAGAGTGTTCAATGTAAGAAATGTTTTTCAATTGATCATTCACCGTTTCGATTATAAATCGTTTTTTCAATAAAGCCCTGTCCCACAATGAAATAAATTTTTTCTTCATATTCTTTCGAACCGTCGTGATCAACTCGACACCTTTTTCTAGTAACTCACCAGAGAGCGCTTTGCTGATATAACCTTTGTCGCCATAGAGTTTTCCGAAGATAGAGTCCGCCATATCAGAAACAGGCTCTCGATCATCCACATTGCCCGTTGTGAGCTTTAGCGCCACAATCTCACCTAAATGATTAATTATTAAATGTAGTTTGAATCCATATGACCAACCCATAGTGCCTTTTCCATGATGAGCAACGCCTTCAAACACTTTATTTCTTTTAGCTCTGATGATGTGACACACTTCTATTTTAGTGGAGTCAACAAATTGTATACCTGTGGGCTTGCCAAGTTTTGATGTGAGGTAACTGCACATCGGAACCACCACACTAGGCATAAGCGCGAGAAACCTTGTGTAGCTCAGCAACTCTGGAAAATAGGCTTTAAGTTGACGGCAAACATAGTGAAGGTAGTAGTTTTTGAAATCTCTGTAATGTGACTGGTGAAAATGGATGATAATAGTCATCACCTCTGACGGAGATAAGCGGCATGCTCTTCGACGTTTAATTTCACCATTTTCGAGCAATATACGCTGCCAGCTTGGGAAAAATAACTTTGAAAAATCATCGACATCACAGTACGTTTCAACTAACTTGTTCATGCTCGTTCCTTTTTGTTCTAATCACTCTTGGTCGAATGATCGGATCATGGAACGAGCATTTAGTTCCTTTAAATTAGTAATTTCTTATCCGAAGCTCAGGTTAATTA
>NZ_JQFL01000056.1:0-1537 GCF_000764215.1 Pseudoalteromonas sp. ND6B | reverse complement strand
GTAAACGACGCAGCTAAATTGAATAACCCAAGCCGTTGGTCAGGGAAGTCACGAGACTGGTCAATGATAAATGAAGTAAATTTAAACCCTGAGAAAAAAGAAGAAATGCGGGCGGCATAAAATTTAACTTGAGGCGACAACTAACTTGAAAAACTCCGATAATTAGTACTTAGGTTAGTCGCTTTGATTTCTCATTTACTACTCATTCCCTTCTCTCAGTGCAATAAGATCTTTAAGAAAATTATGCACAAAGAGGGCTAAGAGACGCTGCACTTTTAGAGGTAGTGACAAAATAATTAGTACTTAGGTTAGTGGCTTTGATTTCTCATTTACTACTCATTCCCTTCTCTCAGTGCAATAAGATCTTTAAGAAAATTATGCACAAAGAGGGCTAAGAGACGCTGCGCTTTTAGAGGATGACACTTAAAAATCAGAAGCTGTACTTCTCACGCGGGCAAGCTCAGCGTCTATAAGTTATGAGCTCTACCTAAGATCTGTTTGATCTTCTCATTTGCTCCTCATTCGCTTCTCTCAGTTCAATTAGGTCTTAGTAAATTATTCATATAAAGGATGAAAAGGCTCTGCGATTTAGAGGACGTGACAAATACAGAATATTTTAATTAATAACTAGGCCTAGTATTTAATGTTTTCTCATACAATTTTCTATGTGAGGTAAGCTTTGCATTGTTGAGTAAAGGATAAATTACTTTACTAAACTATAATCAGTTTAAATCAATACAAGTAGAAATAAAAAATCTAACTCTTAAAGTTACCATTGAATAAGGATAATCATGCACATTGACGAGTTAACACAAACAGTAATTGGCTGCGCAATAGAGGTACACAAAACTTTAGGCCCTGGCTTATTGGAGTCAAGCTATGAATCTTGTTTAATGTATGAGTTATGTCAGGCTGGGTTATTTATTAAAAATCAAGTTGAACTACCAATAATTTACAAGGAACAATATATTGCAACAGGTTATAAATTGGATATTTTATTACCAAATGAATTAATAATTGAACTGAAGGCCGTTGATAAACTACAACCTATTCACTCAGCGCAGTTGATTACATATATGAAGCTATCAAATATAAATACGGGCTTACTAATTAACTTTAATACACTAAAGTTGGTTGATGGTATCAAGCGCTTTAATTTATGATTTTTCAATCAACTTGATAGTTAATATTCTCTTAAGTGAAGATGCACAAAGAGGACTAAGAGACGCTGCGCTTTTAGAGGAAGTGACAAAATAATTAGTACTTAGGTTAGTGGCTTTGGTTTCTCATTTACTACTCATTCCCTTCTCTCAGTGCAATAAGATCTTTAAGAAAATTATGCACAAAGAGGGCTAAGAGACGCTGCGCTTTTAGAGGTAGTGACAAAATAATTAGTACTTAGGTTAGTGGCTTTGGTTTCTCATTTACTACTCATTCCCTTCTCTCAGTGCAATAAGATCTTTAAGAAAATTATGCACAAAGAGGGCTAAGAGACGCTGCGCTTTTAGAGGTAGTGACAAAATAATTAGTACTTAGG
>NZ_JQFL01000055.1:0-35931 GCF_000764215.1 Pseudoalteromonas sp. ND6B | reverse complement strand
GTAAGCGTCTAGCGAACCACACCTAGCATCGATGTTCTGATTATCTAAAAATACCTGCTCAATGATAAATTCGGAGCAGGTGATGAAAACTTACAGAACAAGCGCACAGTGGCAGCAGCTTTTGCTGAAACGCAGTACGTTTAGTGGTACTAATATTGAATTCTGCCAACACCATAATGTCGCTATTACGACTTATTATAAACAACGTGCTTTACTGGCAAAAGACCAGCCTAATTCCACCTTGCCAGTGCACACGCAGTGCCTTACATCATCACGTTTTGTCCAGGTAAAACAAACTACTGAAGTCTGCGCGCAAACTCGTCAAAATACGCTGCAGTTTGATACGCTAACCGGCCAACTCACGTTTCCTATCGATTTAGCGACGGCCGATATCGTTGCCATTATTAAAGGGCTAACGGTATGAGGATGTTCGTTGATGTACCCACCGTC
The DNA here is from genome assembly GCF_000764215.1 of Pseudoalteromonas sp. ND6B. Classification (NCBI taxonomy): domain Bacteria; kingdom Pseudomonadati; phylum Pseudomonadota; class Gammaproteobacteria; order Alteromonadales; family Pseudoalteromonadaceae; genus Pseudoalteromonas; species Pseudoalteromonas sp. ND6B. The sequence goes on along the minus strand of NZ_JQFL01000055.1, from coordinate 35,481 downwards.
TATTTATGTGCCGATGCCGTTGATTTTCGAAAATCAATTAATGGTCTGGGGGCGTTGGTGGAAGCAGAGCTTGAACTACCCGTGCTCAGTGGTGCGCTATTTGTGTTTTGTAATAAAGGCCGTGACAAACTCAAACTGCTTTACTGGGATAACACCGGTTTTGCACTGTGGTATAAGCGATTAGATAAGCATAAGTTCAAATGGCCCAAACTCATGTCACCCACCATGACCTTAAGCGAGCAGCAATTACACTGGTTATTATCGGGTTATGATGTGATTGGACACAGTAAAATTGATGTCGCAGGTAAGCAAATGCTTTAATATTTGCGATCGATTGATGATCATCAAAGTGAGTTCAGTTAGCACTGCAAAGCCTTTGATGATGCCTTAAAATAGGCGTCATGAAAAATGAACTCGCCCTTAAACAGCGCATTGCTGAACTTGAAAAACTGTTAGCGCAGAAGGATGCCCAGATTGCGGCATTGGAAGAGCGCTGGAACTTGGCCCAACAAAAACAATTCGGCAAAAGTGCTGAAGGCTTTGCCGGGCAAGGCGAGTTATTCAATGAAGTGGAAGAAATTGTTGAGGAAGTTGAGGCAGAGCAACAATCCATTAGCTATACCCGTAAAAAGCCGGTGCGTAAGCCACTGCCAAAAGACTTACCTCGTGAGCAGGTTATTCACGACATCATCGACAAAACCTGTGATTGCTGTGGCGGTGAGCTACATAAAATGGGTGAAGATAAGTCAGAAAAGCTTGAGTTCATACCCGCTAAAATCAAAGTGATTGAGCATATTAGGCCTAAATACGCCTGCCGTCACTGTGATAAATCCTCAACTCAGACACAGATTAAACAAGCCTCAATGCCTGCCATGCCCATCAACAAAGGCATTGCAACCAGCAGTTTGCTCAGTCAGCTTATCACCAGTAAATACCAATACGGGTTACCGCTGTATCGCCAGGAAGCGATGTTTAAGCAATACGGTATTGAACTCAGTCGACAGACCATGAGCAGCTGGATAGACAAATCAGCCTCACTCTTCGCGCCATTAGTTGAACGGCTTAAAGCCGAGCTGTTAAGGCAACCCACGCTGTTTGCCGATGAAACGCCATTAAAGGTGGTGAAATCGGACAAAGTAAACAGTTACATGTGGGTGTATTGCTCGGGTCGAGATTCACCAGACCCGAATAATCCCATCCCTAATATCGTACTTTACGACTTCCACAATAGTCGCGCGGCCGCCTGCGTGGTCAATTATCTTGATGGATATCAAGGGTACTTGCACGTGGATGGCTATCAAGCCTATGCCAGAACAGAGGCAACCTTAATTGGCTGCTGGGCGCATGCTCGTCGTAAATTTATCGACGCGAAAAAGCTACAAGGTAAAAACAAAACCGGCAAAGCGGATGTGGTATTGAGCCTTATCCAAAAACTGTACGGCGTTGAGTCACGCATCAAAGATAAAAGTGTGGATGACAAATATACGGCAAGACAAGAGGTTAGCCTGCCTATTCTTAGCAAGCTAAAAATATGGCTTGAGCAGGATCAGCCAAATTTAGTGGGGAACAGCAAACTGATAGAGGCAGCTAATTACCTGGCAAATCAATGGCACAAGCTCATACGCTATGTTGATGAAGGCCGACTTAGCATCGATAATAATAGAGCAGAACGCGCGGTAAAACCGTTTGTGATAGGCCGAAAGAATTGGTTATTTAGCCAAACGGCTAACGGTGCCCATGCTAGTGCCACCCTTTACAGCATTGTGGAAACCGCCAAGATAAATGGTCTAATCCCATTTAATTACATCTGTGCTTGCCTTGATGAACTGTGCCAGCCTGAGCCCGATATCGACAGCTTGTTACCCTGGAATTTTAAAACATAGGTGTAGTTCGCTAGACGCTCACAGTGAAAACGCAGGTGAAAGGTAAAAGGCATCAGGTAAAAGGAAAATAATAAGCGCCTAATGCCGACTCTATACATTTGCTATATGGCTCTCTACCGCTGTGGGCACTACGACATCACCAGGCTCCAAATTGAGAAAGCCAGACTAGCAATAGTCGGGCTTTTTTACGTCTGCGGAAAAGTAAAAACGTAGGTGAAAGGCATCAGGTAAAAGTAAAAGAATAAGCGCCTAAAGACTACTCTAACGCTGTGGACGACACTACGATACCTTGCAATAGAAGGCCTGAGAATAAAGGCATTATGAAAATATATCCGTTTGGAGTAAGTCTGGATGATGAAGTGAAAAGTAAAGTTTAAAAACCGACTATGCTTGTGCGTAGTTTGATTTATTACCTAACCAGCGGTGAATAAGAGGGTCTATATGCTGAGGGTATTGCTTAAGCATTTGTTGTGCGATGGGCCTTACTTGATTGAGTGTTTGTTTATCGCGTGTTAAATCAGCGATTTTGAATTCGGCTAAACCGGTTTGTTTAGTTCCAAGTACTTCACCTGGGCCGCGTATTTCTAAATCACGCTCTGCTATAACAAAGCCATCGTTACTATCGCGCAGTACTCCTAATCGCTTCTGTGCAGTCTGAGAAAGTGGTGCATGGTATAAAAGAACGCAATGCGATGCGGTTGCCCCACGTCCTACACGGCCTCGTAATTGGTGAAGCTGTGCTAAACCTAAGCGCTCTGGGTTTTCAATAATAATTAGGCTCGCATTGGGGACATCAACACCGACCTCGATTACGGTTGTTGCGACAAGTACATGAATGTTCCCCGTTTTAAACTCACTCATAATGGCTTGCTTTTCAGTGGCTTTCATTCTCCCATGGACTAAACCAATATTAAGTTCAGGTAAGGCTTCTTTTAATTGTAAAGCACTGTCTTCAGCTGCTTGGCATTGTAATACTTCAGACTCGTCTATAAGAGTACATACCCAGTAAACTTGTCGACCTTGTTCATTACAGGCAAGTTTCACTCGACTAATGATGTCATCTCTGCGGGTATCAGGGATGGCAACAGTGGTAATTGGTGTTCTTCCTGGTGGTAATTCGTCGATCACTGAGGTTTCTAAATCGGCATAAGCAGTCATCGCGAGCGTACGTGGTATAGGTGTTGCTGTCATTACTAGTTGATGTGGATAACAATCACCAAAGCGCCCTTTTTCACGCAGTGATAAACGTTGATGAACCCCAAAGCGATGTTGCTCATCAATAATGATAAGTACGAGATTGTTAAATTTTACTTCATCTTGAAATAAAGCATGGGTACCCACAATCATCTGCGCTTCACCAGAGGCGATCATTGCAAGGGTATTAACTCGCTCTTTTCCTTTTGTTTTACCGCCTAGCCAAGCAACCGATATTCCAAGGTTTTCAAACCAGCTGGAAAAGTTAATTCCGTGTTGCTCTGATAATATCTCTGTTGGCGCCATTAATGCGACCTGATAGCCTTGTGCTATCGCAGTTAAGGCGCTCAGGGCTGCGACTAATGTTTTACCAGAGCCTACATCCCCTTGGACAAGTCGCATCATAGGGTAAGCGTGTTGCATGTCTGTTTTAATTTCTGATACTACACGGCTTTGTGCATTGGTTGGCGCAAAGGGTAATTGTGCTAGAAATTGCGCTTCTAATGGATTAGTGGGCTCAAGGGCAATAGCTTTAACTTGTTGTCCTTGCTCTCTTACTTTTAAGAGGCTTAGATTTTGAGCCAACAACTCTTCAAAAACGAGCCGTTGTTGTGCTGGGTGAGTCCCTTGTTCAAGCGCAATTATATCAACATCATTAGGGGGGCGATGCAGTAGCAATAACGCATCACTTAACGGTAGTTGCGATGGTTGCCATTGTTGAGGTAGTAGCTCTTCTACTGCGTATTTTTGAAGCAATTCTATTGCCTGTTCACTCAACGCCCTGATAGACAGTTGCTTTAAACCTTCGGTTGTTGAATAGACTGGCGTAAGTGTTGATGATGTTGGTTGCTGTTCAAAAGTGTCGCTAATACTGTATTCAGGATGACTCATTTCAAAGCCAACACGTCCGCGACGTATTTCGCCAAAACAGCGAATTATTTTACCCGCGCTAAATGCGTTTTTTTGTGCTGCGGTAAAATTAAAAAATCGTAGAGTTAACCTACCTGTCCCATCATTTATTTGGCAAACCAGCATACGCCTTTTACCAAAGGTAATTTGGCTTGTTTCAATGGTTGCTTGAACCGTTACATGGCTATGTGCGGTAAGCTCACTAATAGCATAAATACGCGTTCTGTCTTCATACCTTAGCGGTAAATGAAAAAGCATATCTTGCACTGTGGTGATGCCTAGCTTTAAAAGTCGTTCAGCCATTTTAGGGCCTACGCCTTTAAGTTCTGTGATTGGGTATTGGCTTAAGCTAGGTTTAGACAAAGTAGGCTCAATTATTGTTATTTAGTGAGTTAAGTGTACTTATACACTGTATATGCATCAAGTATGTTTTAATGCCTGCCAAAATTGTTCATCCGCAACGATTTCGCCATGCTCATCAAGTGCGGGATAAGGTAAGTTCTTTTGCTTACACTGCCTTGCAATAATTGGGTGGCAGCCTTCAAAATACATTGGGTGTTTTATTTCTTCACTCAGCATATTTCTATTATATAACCCAGCTAACTCACGTTGACGTTGTGCTTCGAATAAGATTAATGCTGCTGCAACGGATACATTTAACGATTGCACCATGCCTTGCATTGGAATAATAATGTTTTGATCTGCATATTCGAGCGCTTTTTCTGAGATCCCCGTTTTTTCTTGGCCGACAATAATTGCAGTGGGTTTAGTGTAATCAATTTCTCTAAAATCGACGGCATCTTCACTTAAATGAGTTGCCAAAATTTGTACATCAGGGTTATGAGCACGGATACTGGCTGCGGCATCATCTATATTTCTGTGAAGGTGTGTGTCTAACCAGTTCTTACTGCCACCTGAGGTATTATTGGTTAGCCACTTTTGCTTTTCTGGCCAGACTGCATGCACATGATGGCAACCAACAGCATCGGCCGTTCTGACTATGGCAGATAAGTTATGGTGTTTATGTACGTCTTCTAAACACACGGTAAGATCGGTTTGACGACGTGAAAGTACACTTTCAATTCTTTGATAACGAGTTTGCTGCATGGGAGTCCTCTTTTTCGGCAAATTATACGAGATTTTTCACCTTAAGGCACCACTGTTCGGCTAATCGGATTTTGTAATGAGATCAGGGTTTCGGTTGACTGAATAGCTTCTATTGCTTGTATTTTATTGATCAATACATCTTGTAGATGATCGATCGAGTGAGTCATTACTTTAATAAAAATACTGTAATTACCGGTGGTGTAATATGCTTCAACAACCTCTTCTAATGATTCAAGCTTAATCAGAGTTTGTGGGTAGTCTCTGGCATTATTTAAATTAATGCCGATAAAACAACATACATCGTAGCCAAGCTGTTTGGTACTAATGGTTAATTGGGTACCTGTAATGATCCCCGCTTGTTTCATTTTTTCAATCCGCACATGAATTGTTCCTGCACTGACACCGAAACGCTTTGCTAATTCAGCATAGGGTGTACGTGCATTATCCATTAATGCATGCAGAATCTGTTTGTCTAGATTATCGATTTGATAATTTTCCATAGGTTTAGTTGCTTTGTATTATTGTATTTAATGTTTTTATACCATTTTTTTAATGATTTTAATATCGTAAAGCTATTTTTGTTATGGGTTATTGAATTAAACCGTTTAATTGTTACGATAACCATATTGAAGCGCTACTAAGCGCTGAGTCGCCAATACAATAACTGGGAATGAGGCCAATTATTATGAGTTCACACTATGTGCAGCAGCAGCAGCAAATAAGTAAAGTTAAACAGTTTTTTTCACAGCAATTAGAGCAAAAGTTAGGCTTAATTGAAGTACAGGCACCTATTTTAGCTAAAGTAGGTGACGGTACTCAGGATAACTTAAGTGGACACGAGAACGCTGTTGCGGTGAATGTTAAAGCCATTACAGATAGCCGTTATGAAGTCGTGCATTCGTTAGCAAAGTGGAAACGTAAAACTTTGGGCGAGTATGGTTTCTCTAAAGGTGAAGGAATTTACACGCAAATGAAAGCGTTGCGACCTGATGAAGATTCATTAAGTCCAATCCATTCTGTGTATGTTGATCAGTGGGATTGGGAACAAGTTATTTGTGAAAGTACGCAGCGTTCTTTATCTACTTTGAAGCAAACGGTTGAAACTATTTACCAAGGTATTAAAGCTACTGAGAAATATGTTAGTGACAGCTTTGGTTTAACACCATTTTTACCCACAGAGATTACTTTTGTACATAGTGAAGCATTACGTAAAATGTACCCAGATTTTACAGCCAAGCAGCGTGAAAAGGCGATTACTCAAGAATATGGCGCTGTATTTTTAATTGGTATTGGGGGAGCATTGAGTGATGGCAAAATTCATGATGTGAGAGCGCCAGATTACGACGATTGGTCAACCCCGACATGCGAGCAGTACATGGGATTAAATGGTGATATTTTAGTATGGAACCCAGTGCTTGAAGACGCTTTCGAAATCTCATCGATGGGAATTCGTGTAAGCCCTGAAGTATTGCAAACTCAATTAAGTATTACGGGAGACGAAGACCGTTTAGAGTTTGACTGGCATAAGGCATTGCTAGAAAGTAAGCTTCCACAGACAATTGGCGGTGGTATTGGTCAATCTCGTTTAGCGATGCTGTTATTACAAAAACAACATATAGGGCAAGTGCAGGTAGGTGTGTGGCCAGCGCAAACCTATACAAGTGTAGACGGTTTACTATAAAAAGTTGGGGCTGTTACTAACAGCCCCTTATTATTAAGTTTTAAATTCAATTTCTATTTTATTATTTTCTAACTTAACACTACTCGGTGGGAAGTTACGGGTCGTTTTAAGCAGTTTATTGAAGATATGGATCTCTACACCCGAATGTAGAACGCTATTCACAGTCAACATGGCTTCATCGAGTAACGTATTCAGTTTTTGCTCTAAACCTGCTACCTGCTTTTCTAATTGTTCTGCTTGCTGACTATGGTGTAGCTGCGTGGTGCCAATTTTATTTATGAGTTCATTTTTTTTATCTGCATCTTTAATTAAATCTGCTTTTTCTAAAGCCGCTTGTAAACTATCAACTTGTTCATTTGTTGCTGTTAGTTCACTAAAAGATTTATCAATCTCTTTGGTCATTTCAGTGGCTGAAGCCGCTAAATTAATTACCATTTTAGCACCAGATTCATTACCTATCTCGCCGGCAATCAGTTTAGTGGCATCTAGAATTTCACCCCCAAATAGCTTTCCTTTAGGTAACTCTGATTGACCAATTTGTATTGTACTCTTTGCTTTCATTGAGCTGTGGCTAGCTTGACGTTCAAGCAGAATGTTATTAGCTTCAATGTAACAATATTGAGAGTGTGAGGCATGGACATCGCCTGCGCATATTATTCTACAAGACAGTGATTTATCTTCAGGCTTTTGATGGCCAATTACCCCTTGTTTTACAGTTATATCGCCTCCTGCGGTTAATTCGCCAGATTCAACCGTACCAAAAACGGTAATGTCGCCCGTTGCATTAATACGCATTCCTGGCTCTACATTTTTACTCACTATCACACTGCCTTCAAAGTCGATATGCCCTGTTTTTACCGACACATCGTTGACAGTAAAAATATCGTCAACACGCATGCCATTATTTATTTCAACCGGCACGCCAGCAATCGTAGAGAGTAATTCCATCGGATTATTTTTTGAGATTTCAGTGCCCTCACCTGCAATTAGAGTATGAACCTCTCCGGGTTTTGCAGGTAATACATCGCCTAACACGGTAAACCCTTCTTGGCCTGGTGTAGCGGGTTGTTGCTGTACTAGTAACTCACCTGGTTTTACACTTGCTAACTTACCAAAGTCACGCATATCTACACTGCCATCTTCTTTTAATTTAGGGGCTTTGAGACGATCTTTAAGTGTTTGAACCATTGCGTTAAATTTAGTTGGTTTACCGTCTATAGGTAAGCGCCCTTTGGCGAGTGGACCACTGACTACGGAGCCAGGTGGGAGTTCAGATTGCTTTTGTAAAAGTTGCTCTAAAAATGCTTGCTTATAACCTCTTGCGACGTGCGCTTTAACTAATTCTTTTTTAGCTTCATCAAAACTCAGTGTTGCTCCCCCTTTAGCAAGAGTGAGCGTGCCCGTGGCTAGCATTTTATCATCACTTATCTCCACGCTTAAGGTGGCATCATGACGTGTTGCAACAACTAAGATACGTTCAGGTGTTGCACTGCTGAAATAGTTATTTATGGCGTCATGATTGATTTCACACTCGCTGTAAGGCGATTGTTCAATTGCTTCAATGATAAAAGCAGCACTGGCGGGTGCAGATTTACTCGTATCGAGCAATACATTGCCATTATGAGCAAGCTTAAACACAAGTTATCCTTTTCTACTACTAAAGTAAGGTTTAATTAAATAACGTGATTACAGAGTGCTAGAATTTTAGTTTTGAGTCAAGAATTCATCAAAGTGTAGTTACAGATTGGAATAAAAGCTATGAGCGGCGCTCATAGCTTATAGAGGTTAGTTTGTTGAAGGAAGTTCCATGATGCCGTCTATTTCTACTTGTACACCTTTAGGTAGTGCACGAACGCCAATAGCAGCGCGAGCAGGATAAGGCTGTTTAAAATATTGGCTCATTACTTCGTTAACAATGGCAAAATTTGAAAGATCAGTAAGGTAAATATTTACTTTTACTAAATCTTGAATGGTGCCGCCAGCTTCTTCACAAACCGCACAAATATTTTTAAATACTTGGTGTGTTTGCTCGCTAAAGTCTTCAGATATAACGTCCATTGTTTCAGGGACAAGTGGAATTTGCCCAGATAAATAAACCGCTGTGCCCACTTTTACTGCTTGGCTGTATGTGCCAATCGCTGCAGGTGCTTTATCCGTTGATATAAATGCTTTATTCATGATGTTCCTATTTTATTTTTTACGATAGACTTTTTGTACATCCGGCATCACACGTATACGACGCATGATATTAGCGACGTGGATACGGTTTTTAACTGTGATCCCTAAGTCTATCACGTATAAATTACTTTCTTTTTCATCGGTAGCTATTTCTACAATATTGGCCTGTGTAGTGGCGACCACATTGGTTAATTTAGCCAGCGCACCTTGGTGGTTAATAATTTCTACTCGTAAAGCCGCAATGTATTCTTTTTCTGGATTATCATCCCATTTTACGACTAGGTATTTTGAACGATCATTTTCCCAGCCACGAATGTTCTTACACTCTTGGCGATGAACTGTTAAACCTTTACCCTGGCTGACGTGAGCTGTAATAGCGTCTCCAGGCACTGGACGACAACATTTTGAATAATTAACTAACATACCTTCAGTGCCAATAATGGTCGCTTTTGCACGTTTAGCAATATCGTTTAAATCATCGTTATCGTTTTGTAATAAGCGTTTGGCAATCAGCATGCTCATTAAATTACCTGAGCCAATTTCTACCAGTAGCTCTAAGGTTGAAGAGAGTTCATGCTCCTCAAGCACTCGCGTAATATTTTCAGCTGGCAGGTTATCAAACTTGTTTTCACCTAGGGCTGAATCAAGTAAGCGACGACCTAATAATAATGCTTCTTCATGCTGTTGGCTTTTAAGGTAGTTACGTACGCCCAGTCGCGCTTTACCAGTAACAATAAAGTTAAGCCATGTTGCGTTAGGATGAGCGCCTGAGCTAGTAATAATTTCTATTGTTTGCCCAGTATCAATGGCTTTACTTAAAGGATAAGGTTTACGATTAACGCGTGCGCCTACACAAGTATTACCAACATCAGTATGAACGGCATAAGCAAAATCGACCGCAGTCGCGCCCATTGGCAGTTCAACGATGCGACCATCTGGGGTAAAGACATAAATTTCTTCAGGGAAGAGTTCGGTTTTAACGTTTTCAACAAACTCAAATGATGATCCCGCACTTTGCTGTAACTCTAGTAAGCTTTGCATCCATTGGCGAGCACGCTGCTGCGCAGTGTGACCCGCATTGTCACCAGACTTTTTATACATCCAGTGAGCCGCGACTCCTTTGTCTGCCATGTGATCCATATCGTGAGTACGGATTTGGATTTCAACAGGAATACCATGCGGGCCAACCAAAGAAGTATGAAGTGATTGATAGCCATTAGTTTTTGGCACGGCAATATAGTCTTTAAAGCGGGTTTCAATTGGCTTATATAAGTTATGAGCAACGCCGAGTACGCGATAACAGGTGTCCATAGAATCTACCGCAATACGAAAAGCGTAAATATCCATGACTTCGTTAAATAGTAACTCTTTGTTGAGCATTTTTTTATAAATACTGTATAGATGCTTTTCACGGCCTGATACGGTGGCCTTTATGCCAGACTCCTCAAGGCGTGCTTCAATTTCTGTTTGAATATTTGAAATAACTTCTTTGCGATTTCCACGCGCTTTAGCCACTTCAGATTTAAGTGCACGATGACGCATTGGATACAGCGCTTGAAAACCTAAGTCTTCTAGCTCATTTTTTATATCGTGAATACCTAAACGATTAGCAATCGGCGCATAAATTTCTAGAGTTTCGCGAGCAATACGGCGGCGTTTATCAGGGCGAAGTGCGCCTAATGTTCGCATGTTATGCGTTCTATCAGCCAACTTGATTAAAATAACCCGAATATCTTGGGTCATTGCCATAATCATTTTTCGATAGTTTTCAGCTTGAAACTCTTTTTTATCTTTAAAGCTTAACTTATCAAGCTTGCTCACACCTTCAACGAGTTCAGCCACCGTTTCACCAAATATTTCAGCTAAATCTTGTTGGCTAAAATCGGTATCTTCAATCACATCGTGCATTAGTGCTGCCATGAGCGTTTCATGGTCAAGGTGCATGCTAGCTAGTATCTGAGTTACTTCAACGGGGTGAGTAATGTAAGGTTCGCCACTTGAGCGAGTTTGACCTTCATGGGCCTCTCGGGCTACCACATAGGCTTTTTGGACTAGCTCAACATCGTCTGCTGGCAAGTATTTTGAGATTTTCTTTTTAAGACCTTCAAAAAGATACATTCACACTCCAATGTTCTCGTGAAGCAAATAAGTTAGGATAAGTTACGAATATACGATGAAAACAAAGGATTGCCAACGGCTATAGTTGAAATACTATGCCGTTAGCTAAATCAAACCGGGCGGTTGATTATTGGTTGCCACCAACAATGGCAGCAACAGCAGCTAGTTCTGCCGCTTCTTGGTGTTGTTGTTCTTCACGATCAATAACATCCATTGAAGAATTATCAACTAAACCAAGTTCGATTTCACGTAAAGCAACAACTGTTGGCTTATCGTTCTCAGGATCTACTAGTGGGTCTTTACCACCAACAGCAATTTGGCGGGCACGACGGGCCGCAACTAAAATTAAGTCAAAACGATTACCAATTGCATCTACTGCATCTTCAACTGTTACGCGAGCCATCTTAGCACTCCAAAATAATTTAAAAGCAAAGGCGTAGTTTACTGCACGCAGCAGGTTTCGCCAATAGCCAGTGGTTAATTTTTATCTGTTTTAGGGCATGAACACCTAATTAATCTTAATTTAGATTATTTGAGTAGCTCATTAATTAAAGTTTGATGACGCGTTGTTTGCACTTTTAGCGTTAATCGCTGTGCAATAACAACACTTTCTATCTCACTTAAAGCAGTATCAAAATCATCATTCACAACAACAAAGTCATACTCATCGTAATGAGAGGTTTCTGATTGAGCTTGTGCCATACGCCCGGCAATAATTTCAGCTGAGTCTTGGCCACGGTTATTTAAACGTTGCTCTAACTCTTGCTTTGACGGCGGTAAAATAAAGATAGTTTTTACGTCTTTCATTATTTCTCGAACTTGGCGAGCACCTTGCCAATCAATATCTAAAAACACATCAATGCCAGCGGCGAGTTGCTCTTCAATAGCTTGCTTAGAAGTACCGTAATAATTGTCAAATACTTGTGCCCATTCAAAAAAGTCATCTTTGGCAATTAGTGCCTTAAACTCATCAACCGATACAAAATGGTAGTGTTCCGCATCATTTTCACCAGGGCGCGGTGCGCGGGTAGTGTGCGATACCGATACTTTCATATCAGCATGTTTTTTCAGTAATGCATTTATTAAGCTCGATTTACCCGCCCCAGAAGGCGCAGATAAAATAAATAAGTTTCCGCGAGAGTGTGCCATTATTTTCTCTATCTAAAAATAAACAGGCTCGAACTATAAACAGCTCAAGCCTTCAATTATTATATTGTACTTTATTTAGCTAATTATGCTCAAGTGAGTGGTAAAGCCAAAAAAAGTTACTCAATATTCTGGATCTGCTCATTGAGTAGCGGGTTAGACCCTAACAAAATCAATGGTTTATCGAAAAGAAACCGTTCAAAAATGCCTGTTTGCCCACCAAACTGCCCACCACTTGCCTATGGCTTTTACGAAATCTTAGTGGTTAGCAATGGAAAAAAAGTGCCGTTTTTTTGCTGCTGTTAGTACTTAAAAGTAGCAGTTTTGAAGGGCTTTATCGAGTAATTTTTTCAACACTCTACGCACTGATGGATATTATAGTATCCAAGTTCTGTTTTATTTCGCTATAATGGATATAACTGTATCCACTTGGTCTTTGCGGATGAATTTTACCTTACTTGATGATACCGATGTAAGCCAAGCTTATGCGGCTTATTTACGTGAGTTACGCAAGCAGGCAAAGCTGTCGCGCGCTGCATTGGCTGAGCGAAGCTGTGTACCTGCGGCCACCATTAAGAAATTTGAGCTGACCGGGCAAATTTCATTTCGTCAATTGCTGTTGCTATGGCAGACACTTGATTCGCTAGATAGGCTTTATCAGCTCACGCAACTTAGCAAAGAACGCGCTGCTATACCCACGAGTATTGATGAGGTGCTAAAAGATGAGTTTTAAACCGATTCAGAAGCTTAATGTTACTCGTACGCTAAGCTCAGGTGAGCAGATATCTGTTGGAGTCTTGGCGCAGAATCGGCAAGGCGTTTTTTTTCAGTATACTGACGACTATTTGCAGCAGTTTGGCAATTTATCACCGTTTACCTTGCAAGCGAATACGCTAGTTCAAGCCGCACCTAAAGCGCCGCACCAAGGTGTACATGGCGTATTTGGAGATTGTTTGCCCGATGGCTGGGGCATGTTGTTACAAGATCGTATTTTCCGGCAAAAGGGCATCCTACCTAATCAATTAACGGCGATGGATAGACTGGCCTTTGTCGGTGATAAAGGCATGGGAGCGCTGTCTTTTTCTCCGGTGTCTGAGTTTTCAGCCACGACATACGCGGACATTGATTTAGCAACCTTGGGCTTAGAAGCACAAACGCTGTTCGATGCTTCAATGTCAGATTATATGGACGACAACCATGATGAGTTAGATGGGCATACTCAACAGGTGTTGGCCGCATTAGTCGCCGGAGGTAGTTCGGGTGGGGCCAGACCTAAGGCACAAATTTATATGCCTGCTGGGGAAACTCAGCATTGTCGAACCTTCGCTCAGCTTGGAGATGAGGCTTGGCTGGTGAAGTTTACCTCTAAAAATCTCGCACTTGGCCATGAAGAAGGTTTGTGTGAGGCGGTTTATTTACAAATGGCTGAACAAGCGAAGTGTCAACCACCAGTTTGGCAACTCATTGAAGCACCACCTACAAGCGGTGCGTCTGCTTGGTTGGCGCTTAAGCGTTTTGATTATGTCACTGAACAGGCCGACTTAGGCAGAAAGCGCAGTGCAGGTCGATTGCATATGCACAGCGCTTGCGGGCTGCTGGATGCAGACTTTCGAACGCCAAGTTTAGATTACATTGATTTAATTAAAGCCAGCCGTCAGTTGTGTAAATCGCCAGCGGCTGGACAGCTGCAATTTCGCCGTGCCGTTTTTAACCTGCTGTCGTCTAATCAGGACGACCACAGTAAAAACTGGGCGTTTTTGCAAGCGGATGACGGTCAATGGGATCCTGCCCCTTTTTACGATGTTACCTACAGCCCACATCCATTCAACGAACACGCCACTGCGTTCGGAGGTTATGGTAAAGCGCCACCGCTTAAGGTGATGCAAAAACTTGCTACCAGTGCTGGCTTTGCGAATTGGCATGATGCAAGGCAAGTCATTGAAGAAGTCGCAGAAGCCATCAGCCAATTTACGTATCTGGCACAGCAGCAAGGGATCAGTAAAACAACAGTGTCTGCGATTGCTAAGACATTGGATCAGCGCAAACAGGAAAATGCAGCGCTTTTTCAATGAAAGTAAAACAAACTTTTCAATTCACAATAAATACAAGGTCTACAGATTGTTACCCATAAAGTCACTTTGTGTAGACCTCCAATCTCTGCATTCCCCCGTTCGGTAAAACGCATAGACGAGTACTCAGCTTGTATTGCGCACTTTTACGCGCATAAAAGTGCGGAATTTTACATTTTTATGCGCATAAAAGTGTAAACGGGTTCTGGTTGAGTATAAATCAGCCCCTTAATAGCTATCTTTCTTCTTTGAAGCTGGCTGGCATTGTTTGCCAAGTTTTAGCGATGTGGACATGAGCAAATGCTATAAGAATATGACGCCCTTATTTTTTATTTAGCAATTGGATGTCTTGGATCTTTCTTCCCAGCTCGTCATCACGGGCAACCTTGGTTAGGTCGTCTAACAAGCCTAGGACTGCCAAAACCTTAACGTAGTGACCAAGTGAAACGGAAGGATCACCTTTTGATATTTTACGCAGTGTTGGCTTAGAAATCCCTGTCCTACTATGCATCATTTCTTGAGTAATGCCGCGTCTCTTCATCGCCAATGTTAAGTTTTCGCCCAAGATGTTTAACATCTTCCTTTGTCTAGGGAATATGACCGCAGTGCGTTTTGATTTTGGCTCGACAGTATCCATAATGAAACTATGTTTTCTTAAATCTTAATTTAGTGAAATTATAGTTTCACTTTTATCTTCAAGTTGTAAAGCAATAAATTGCCATCTCTCGAAGTAAAGTGAGCCAAGACCTGAACAGGTCATGTCGATTTTTTACTGTTTTTTCGACATGACTTTCTTGTGTGTCGATACACTCGACATATCAACACTCAATCCATACGACTCACCAAAACTGAGTTTTGAGTAGGAAACTTCAAAGCAGTACGCCATCCCTTGGGCTTTTGGGGCAGTCTGGGCAAAGCCTTAATTCACGCCACTTAGCAATACGCTAACCCTGCCCACAGGGTATTTATGACTTGGGGCATTATGTAAATTCTGGGGCAAGTAGCTACTTGTACCCTCAGAAAGCTGCACGATCTGGGCATTTATCTGCCTACTGCGTCCGTTTAGCACTGGCAAACTCCTAACTGAACTTAACAGAACAGTGAGGAAGCAAACAATGAACCCAACTACACAATCACCCACAAACACAGTACCCCCTGCGCGTCAGCAGCGGATTTTGCGTTTGCCCGAGGTAAAGGCCAAAACAGGTTTTGGCCGCAGCACCATTTATGCCCTGATGGCCAATGGTGAATTTCCCCGTTCCATCCGCATTGGCGCGCGTGCCGTGGGCTGGTTAGAAAGCGATATCGACCAGTGGATTGAAACCCGCCGTATCGGTGCTGCTTATGGCCGTGGATAAAGCATCAGCATCAAACCCGTTACCTGCCAGTGAGATGCATAGCAACGCGCCAACATTACCGGCTGGTTTTGCCTATAACGCGCAAAACTGGCTGGTGATGCAACCGGCTGGGCAAGATAGCCCAGTTAAAATCTGCTCTTGGTTGCAAGTGGCCGCCCGCACCCGCGATCCGCAAGGGGATAACTACGGTTATTTATTGCACTGGTTAGACGATGACAATCGCCATCGCTATTGGGCCATGCCCGCAGAACTCTTAGCCGGAGACGGCAGCGAGTACCGTCGAATTCTACTCAGCCGAGGCATGCGGCTTAGTAACAGTGTCAAAGCGCGGCAGTTGCTCTCGCTGTTTATTCAACAAATGGGCGAACTGGCCACGCAAAAGGCCATTAGCGTGAACTGCATTGGCTGGCATCACCACGCTTATGTGCATCCGCGCCTCACCTTTTACCCCTGTGAACACAGCAGCAACAACCCGCGTATGGTGCTGCAAACCATGCACCCGATAGAAGGCTTTATTCAACAAGGCAGTAGCGACACTTGGCGGCAGCACGTAGGCCTTTATTGTCTGGATAACCCGCTATTAATTGTTGGCGTTTGTGCTGCACTGGCTGCACCTTTATTGCATTTGTGCGGGGTGGATGGTTTTGGTTTACACCTCTACGGTGCCAGCAGTACTGGCAAAACCGCGGCGCTGTATCCGGCGTTATCAGTGTGGGGCGAGCCTAATCAATTGCGCCATAGTTGGCGTGCCACGGCCAACGGTTTAGAAGGCACAGCATTAGCGCATAACGATGCCTTGCTGGCGCTCGATGAAATGGGCGAAGTTGACCCAAAAGAGGCAGGCGATGTCGCTTATATGCTTGCTAATGGCCAAGGTAAAACTCGAGCAGGCAAATACGGTGAAATGCGTTTACCCGCCCGTTGGCGTTTGGTGTTTTTATCCACTGGCGAAGTGACGCTTGAAAGCCATCTGGCCAGTATCGGCAAGCGCGTAAAAGCCGGCCAGCAAGTGCGAGTGATTGATCTCAGTGCCGATGCTGGAGCGCAAATGGGCGTGTTTAACCAGAGTCATGGTATGAACGCCGCCGATTTAGCCGATCACCTAAAACAGCAAAGCCGCCAACATTACGGCAGCTTGGCCTTGGATTGGTTACGGTATTTAACGCAGCACAGCGCGCAGGTACGACCCGTTTTCCAAAACGTACGCCAACGCTTTTTAGCCAGCTTACCAACCGAGGCTGACGGCCAAGTGCGCCGAGTTGCCGAAAAATTTGCCTTACTGGCCAGCGCAGGCCTGTTAGCCATTCAAGCCGAAGTACTCGATTGGCCATCCCAAAGTGTCGAAGCCGCCTGTTTAAGCCAGCTTAACCAATGGATACTTGCTCGCGGTGGTGTAGCCGCCAATGAAGATCAACAAGCCATTCGCCAGGTGCGCAGTTTTATTGAGCAACATGGCGAAAGCCGCTTTACGCCCAAACAAACCGGTTACAGCAGCCAAGTACGCCAACGCGCGGGTTGGATAGATACCAGCGGCCCACAAACCCTCTACCTGTTCTACCCAACTGGCTGGCGTGAAGCCACCGAAGGCCTCAGCCCAGATCGCGCCGCCAAAGCACTGATGGCCGCAGGCTACCTAGTCCCCGATGGCAACCGACCACAGCGAAAAGTCAGCCTGCCCGACAACACCCGCCCACGCATGTACTGTGTTAAAGGCAGTATCTTGGATGACTAAAGAGGCGATGAATTCTGTGTAGGCTTGTCGCCTTGCAGTGTACCGCCAGTCAACCTAAGGGCTGGGCGAGGTATAAAGTCTAAAGCCGACAACACCGCTAGTGTACTGGTTGTGTACTTACTGTAATTGGCCATTGCCATTGCACTGAATGGTGGAAAATAATCTTGTGATCTAATCAGTAGATGATAAGATATGGTTTATGTATAAATGTACAGTTATGAGGGGCGCATAATGGAAGAGCTTAAATTGGGTTTCAATTCTAACGATATACCTACAACGCTGGTTAACAATACATCGCCAAACGATGCTTGCACGTCGTTCTACTTTCGTCAGGATGGTGAGTACTATCTGCTTTGGGTTGAGCACCAAAATGTTGAGTATCGAGAGAGTGACGACTTACCAAGATATGCCATAAGCTGCGCCATTAACGAAGGGGATGATGAAAATCCCGAAATTTATAGCGACACATCCAAAAACGATATTTTTAGATCCGATGACGTTAAAGACTTGATCGCTTATTTCCATTCTTAGGTTTCATCTTCAATTTTTGTCAGTAGAGATATATGGAAAACCTCAAACAATCGCGCTGCGTGATTGGCATTAAAGGGCAAACGCCCGACCCCGATTTCCCCGTTGATATCTGGTTCGACTCGCTGAAATCGGTGGCCAATGTGCTGTCGAAAGAAAATCAGCAGTTGTTAAAAGTAATCGCCGAACAACAGCCACAATCGGTCACTGAGCTGGCCATGCTCACTGGTCGAGCGGTCAGTAATGTGTCGAGAACACTGAAAACATTGGGCAAGTACAACTTGGTTGAAATGCAAAGTACAAAAACCATGCTTCGCCCTATAGTCATTCATCAAGAATTTTTAGTAGTAGTTAATAATGAACAATAAAACCAACGTCCTTCTGAAAGCAGAAGAAATTATTAAGCCCTTAGCACTTGAGCATGTGCCACAAGACAGTGACGTTGAAGCGGTAATTGACCAATGGTTACACGCCATTGCGACTGATAGCCAGTTTTACTGCAAGCCAGATATCAGCAAGCCAGAACAGCTCAAAGAGAGTGTAATCAGCCTGCTACAGCAAAATAGTTTATACACAACGCGTAACGCGTTCTTTAATGATGTGTTTGGTGCTTTAAAGCTAAAACCTGACTTTGATGCTAAGTTTCGTTTTATCGACTTATTCGCAGGGATCGGTGGAGTTCGACTCGGTTTTCAACAAAATGGCGGTGTTTGTGTATTTTCTTCCGAATTTGATAAGCATGCCCAGCAAACCTACAAAAATAATCATGGCGAGATTCCATTTGGCGATATTACAAAGATCCCCGCGAATGAAATCCCTGATCATGACGTTCTTTTGGCTGGCTTCCCATGCCAACCATTTTCGCATGCAGGCCTTAAACTAGGGATTGAAGATACCCGAGGTACTCTATTTCATGACATAGCCAATATTCTAGAAACGAAAAAGCCTAAGTTTGCGTTGCTTGAAAATGTGAAAGGTTTAATTAGCCATGATAAAGGCTATACGCTCAAGGTTATTTTAAAAACGCTAACCAAAATGGGATATAGCTGTAATATTCCTAAAAGTGTTATTGAGCATGGTTCTACAAAGGAAATTCAAGCCTTAGCCAAAGAAATGGTTCTGAAATCAGTGGACTTTGGAATACCGCAGAATAGACAGCGCATATACATAGTTTTATGGCGTGATGGCGAAGTTAAAAGTTTTGAGTACCCAAAACCACTAGGCATTGAAGTTAAAGTTGGTGATAAGCTTGAGGAAAACCCAGATCCTAAATTAACTATTTCTGATAGATTATGGGAAGGCCATCAACGTAGAAAAATCGAAAACAAAAAAAATGGCAAAGGCTTTGGTTTTGGTTTAGTTACAGAAGAATCCCCTTACACCAATACTATCTCTGCAAGATATTACAAAGATGGTAGCGAAGTATTGATTGCTCAGGTTGGAAAAAACCCTCGGAAGATTAGCCCAAGAGAGGCTGCACGATTGCAAGGTTTTCCAGATGAATTTGAACCAAGCACTTCAAAAGTACAGGCTTATAAACAATTCGGAAATAGCGTTACTGTTAATGTAATTGATGGATTAGCTAAAAAAATCAGGAATATATTAGATGGCATTAATTGATTTAAGTGAGAAGTTTAGAGAAATCAGAAGCTCAGTTGAAGGAGTCAACTTTACTGATGTTAAGCTAACAGAAAAATTCAAGAATGAATATGAGCTTTATCTAAATGAGAATAAGGCAAATGGTTATTCTAAAGTTGAATTTGCTGAGTTTTCTACCAAAATTACAACATCAACTGGTAAAGCTATTTTTATCACTAACTTTTGGTTCTATATTGCTGCAGAGCTTTCTAATTACTTAGATGGTCTATCACAACAAAAAAATATTTTTAAAGATATATATAAGGATACAGATCTTCAACAAGCTGCCGTCGCTCTAAGAGATGGAGTTTCCGAGCAAGAAAAAAGCAAGATTGAAAATTATTTCAGCTCAAAGGGTTATACAAATGATGATCTTGAGTGCTTTTTATCATTCGTATCGGATTACAAAAGTTGGGGAGGAGGTAAAACAATAGATCGCAATGATTACTACGTATCCCCATTATTGCAGGCTGGCAATTTGTTGGCAGAAACGCAAAGTGCAGTAGCTGAAATAGCAAAGCAACTGTCTGAAAACCCAGCACTAAAAAACTCATTTAAGCCCATATTCACACCTAAAGTGCAAAAATCAACGGAAACTCTTTTGAGTAATAAAAGTTGGGGATGCTCAACTTTATCCAAACCATTCCTCCTTCTCGCTGGTATCTCTGGTACAGGTAAAACCCGCTTTGTGCGTGAGCAAGCAAAAACATCAAAGCAGTTTGCAGAAACCTATTGCTTAACCTCGGTGCGTCCCGATTGGCATGAGCCGAGTGATTTACTCGGATATATTTCACGCCTAAATGGCGCTGCTGAATACATCACTACCGATGTATTGCAGTTTATCGCCAAAACGTGGCGTGCCATTGCTGATAGCGGCTTAACCGTTGAGATGCAAGAAAGCGAAGTCCAAGGCGAGCGTTTAGTCGTAGCAGGTGAACGTGATGAGTTAGATAAGGTGCTGCCTTATTGGCTGTGTTTGGATGAAATGAACCTTGCCCCTGTTGAGCAGTATTTTGCTGATTATTTGTCGGTACTGGAAACCCGCGAATGGTGTTGGAGAGGCGATAGCTTTACCTACAGCTGTGATGCGCTATTAAAACCCGCCACCATTAAAGAAGTTGCTGATAAAGAAAAACTGCGCAAAGCACTAGGCTTTGAGAACAATGAAAATAAAAATTATGACGAGCTTTGGCAATTGGTTTGCCAATATGGTTTAGGTATTCCGTTTAACCTGCTTGTTGCAGGCACGGTGAATATGGATGAAACCACCCATGGCTTTTCACGCAAAGTGATTGATCGTGCGCTGAGCTTTGATTTTGGCGCGTTTTTCCCTAACGATTATAACTACTTTTTCACTCCAACCAGCTGCAATAAACGCCTTAGCTATCCTATTTGGTCAAATGCCAGCAAAGCGGATTTAGCTGATACTTTTGATGCGGATGGCACAAAAACGGTTGCGTTTTTATCGGCCGTTAATGCCGTGCTAAAAAATACCCCGTTTGAGTTGGCGTTCCGTGCGCTCAATGAACTGCTGCTTGCGGTTGCCAGCAGCCAACCACAAGATGACCTGACCCTAAAAGCCGTATGGGACGACTTTATGATGTGCAAGGTCCTGCCGCGCATCGAAGGCGATACCGACAAGCTGACGACATCAAATCGCAAGGATTTACTGGAAGAACTTAGCGCTGTGCTGGCTGCTCAGTTAGCCCCCATTTGGTTAGTGTCTGACACAGACGAAGGCAGTCAACGCCCTGACTTGTATCGTGAGAAAATCGTGGCCGATGGTGCTACTGAAGATGAGAAAGTACTGCGTATACCTTGCCGTTCAAAAGCAAAGTTGCAGTGGATGAGCGAGCGATTAGCCAGTGCCACCTTTACCAGTTTCTGGCCTTAATGGGTTGGTGTTGTTTGATGCTTTTTGCAATGAATGCAACCCATAAGCAGAACCCGTACAGCGAAGGCGTAAGGAGTGGTAGGGAATGCCAGAGTTAATACGATTACAAACCCCCGACTTTGAGTTTTCGGTATGGGCGAATGATATTAGCCAGCGGTTGAGCGTGTACCAGAATACAATGGCGCACAGGGCGAGCGCTAATCATGCACAACCTAGTTACGAATTGCGTTTTGCGCCTGCGGCGCAGCTGAGCAATGCGATTGAACCGCAAGGGCTAGTTGAAGATGGTTTAGCCAAAAGTGCGTTAGATGAAGGTGACTTGGCCGAAAATGACCTAGTTGCCAATGGCTTAGCGAAACACGCTGAGCTTACATTAAATTCCCCGCTGTTTTTTGAGAATACTCAGTACCAGTTTGAGTGGGTCTTTTTTAGTGAAGTAACGAATGCGCGGCTAACTCACCGAAGCCAAAACGTGAATGAGGCGTTTCGTTTTGCTCCCGAAGTAAAAACCGCAAGGGGCGTAGTGCCCGCACGTTTAACCGGCACCATTAATACTGGCAATGATGTGGGCTGGTTACGCTTGCCACTTACCTTTGAGCACAATGGCAAAACACAGACTCAGCACATAGCCTTTGAAGTGCTGCCAACCAAAATGGCACTTCACCAAGACTTACCCGCCATGTACCAAGCTATTGACAAAGTTTACCCTCTTTGGCGCTTTAGTTTGGTCGAAAAAACCGAACAAGATGCAGCGACCAGCCAGCAACGCGGGCATTTTCCATTGATGTGGTTGGCTAATTTTGCCGCGTTACGGGCGCGTTTTGAGCAAGGCTTAAAAGTGATTTGTGCCGCACCACATAGCCGTTTGCAACCGACGGTTGCCAATATCAAAGCGGCCAAATTAAAAGGCCGCCTGCCACATAAGTTAGCCGAGAAAGTTAAGCAAGACTTTGCGAATGGCCAGTACGATAAACGCTATGCAGTCGAAAAAAAGCAACTGAGCGTTGATACCCCAGAAAACCGTTTTATCAAAATGGCGGTGAGTAAAAGTAAGCGGCAATTAGCGGAGTTTGAACAAAAGCTTAGGCAGAGTAACCAAGCACCAGAACGGCAACGGTTGTCAGATTCATTTTTAAATGAGCTGCATAGTTGGCAACAACCGCTGCAAAAAGTGTTAGGTCAGAGTTTTTTAAAAGAGGTTGGTGCATACACAGGGTTAAGCCGTGAGTCGTTAGTGCTACAGCAAAAAACCGGTTACAGCGCGGTGTATCGCATTTGGCAGGAGCTGAAATTTTATTTAGATGTGTTTGGCAATCAGTCGAGCATTTCAATGAAATCAGTGGCCGAGATTTATGAAGTGTGGTGCTTTTTGTGTTTGAAGCAGATTTTAGAGCAGGATCTCGGCTTTGAGCTGGTGGAAAATAGTGCGACTAAGCTCGCCCAAAATGACTTTTTTGAGTACCAACTAAAAGATGGGTTTGCCGGTGCCTTTCGCTTTAAGCGTAGCGATGGTGTGACTGCTAGGCTGGCACACGAGCCTAAATTTACCAAAAAGGGTCAATCAATCCGCTCGTACTTGGTTAACCAAGAGCCGGATATTGTATTGGAAGTGACACTGCCTAAAAGCGCCGATTTAACAAAAGCAGACTCATCAGAAGAAAAGCAGTTTATTTGGCTGTTTGATGCCAAGTACCGCATTAAAACCGATAAAAACCGCTTTGATGATAACAGCGAAGATATTGAAAGCACCGATTACGTACCAGACGATGCTATCAACCAAATGCACCGTTATCGGGATGCTTTGATTCGTTTATCAGAACCTCACGATTCTAAATCGCCATCAAGTGGAAACGTTGGCCAATCTCCTAAAAAAAGCCGCCCAGTTTTTGGTGCGTTTTCTTTATACCCAGGTTTTTTTGATCAAGCCACAACCCCCAACCCCTACGCAGCCGCGATAGAAGAAGTGGGTATTGGCGCATTTGCCCTCTTACCTAGTCAAAATGAGCCTTGCCAAAATGGGCCTAGCCAAAACGAACTTAGTCAAACGGAATCAACCCAGACTAAGAGCCGTTATTCCGGCCACCAGTGGTTGCTAGAGTTCTTGCAAGCCCAAATTGGCACAGCTCCGAACGCACAAACAGGGCAAAACAATGAAGCCATGTATCCTGTGGCTGGCATGGCGGAAAGGCTCTACGTACAAGATGCTGCACGCATACCTTATTACGGCATGCGCCAAGTGCTGTACCCTGATTTGACGATGACAGTGGCATTGGGTGGACAACGCGGCCGTGATAATGGCTACTTTGAACAGTTTGAGCAAGGCACAGCGCTGTGGTATCACCTGCCGCAAAGCACGTTTTTGCAGAAATTTAAGCAGCATATTGCCGAGGAAATTCGCTATTTAGCGTTGGCGTCTACCTCAGACACTCAAAGTTCAACCAAGCAAATTGACAAACTTTGGCCGGTTAAACGAGTCACAGTGTTACCACGCTACGCCATTACCGAAGATCAAGCGGGTAAGAAGTCAGGTTCTGCTGATTTGTATTATTTATTTGAGTTAGGCAAACCACTGTCACTGCAAACGCCAGTGACCAACGTGCCACATCGCCCAATGAAAAACTCGATGAAACTCACCACCTTAACTCGCCTAGAGAGTGTCACTAAGTTTACCGAGGTTGAAAAAGTGTACGAAGCGGCAATGGTGTGATTGTGAAATATAGAAAAGAAAACTTCCCTTTTTGGTAACTTTAATTATAATTCCCACCAAGGGAACCTTGAGGTGATATGCAAGTCTTAGGTAAAGACAAACTTGTCGATTTTTATAAAAAACACGCTAATGTGAAGTCAGCTTTAGAGGCATGGGTTTCTGAAGCTCAAAGCGCTTGTTGGAAAACTCCTCAGGATATTAAAGACCGTTACCGCAGTGCAGATTTCCTAGACGGAAATAGAGTTATATTTAATATCAAAGGTAACCATTACAGACTAGTTGTAAAAGTCAGGTATCAAAATGGCATTGCTGTTATTGAGTGGGTTGGTACTCATGCTCAGTATGATAAGCAACGCTTTTAGGAGGGGAAGATGAGTCACATTAAATTAATCAAATCAGCACACGATCATGAGTCAGCATTGATGCGATTAATGTCATTAATGGACTTGGATCCGCAGCCAGGTTCAGCCGAATCTGATGAGATGGATGTATTGGCATTATTAATTGAAAAGTACGAAGAAGACCATTTTCCAATTAGTAAGCCCGATCCAATAGAAGCGATAAAATTTAGAATGGAACAACAAGGTTTAAAAAATCGAGACCTTATTCCTTTTATTGGATCAGCTCCAAAAGTTTCCGAGATATTGAATGGAACACGTAGCCTTAGCTTGAACATGATCCGAAAGCTAAGCAGTGGGTTGGGTATATCAGCTGATGTTTTGATTCAATTGCCAGAGCAAAAGCACGCAATTCAAAGAGAAGTTGATTGGCAAGCCTTCCCGATAGCTGAAATGCGAAAGCGTGGCTACTTTGAGAGTTCCAGTGGGTCATTGCAAGAGTTAAAGGAATATGCAGCGGAGACTCTGTCTGATTTTATCGGTTCCGTAAAATCAGGCTTTAATCTTCAACCTGCCTTGTTGAGAGCGTCTTCTCACCTTCGTACCAATGATAAGGAAACAGATCCTTATGCTCTGTGGGCGTGGCAAATTCGAGTATTGCAGAAGGCTGCTGAACAAAAATTACCCTGTCAATATCGCGCTAGTACTGTGAATTTGGAATGGATGCAGAACATTTCCAAGCTATCTTGGCTTGAGTCAGGCCCTTTACTAGCGATTGAGTTTCTAAATAAGTCAGGCATTCATGTAATCATTGAGCCTCATCTACCCAAAACTTATTTGGATGGTGCTGTGTGCATGGGTATTGATGGCAACCCGATTATAGCGCTGACGTTAAGGCACAATCGTCTCGATAGCTTTTGGTTTTCACTAATGCATGAAATGGCACATATTGCATTGCACTTAGATGGTAATGAAAGCTGGTACTTAGATGATTTAGATGCTCAGGGCGCTGATGAGATTGAGAAACAAGCCGATGATATGGCTAGAGAGGCGTTGATACCACAGAGTATTTGGTGCAGAAGCAGTTTATCGAGCGCTGAAGAAGTCAGGGAGCTAGCAAAAGAGCTTCAAATATCACCTTGTATCGTGGCTGGACGAGTTCGTTTTGAGAGTGGCGATCATAAAAAGTTTGGTTCTTTATTCCGTGACAAGATTAGCGATTATTTTCAACGTTAAGCCATAAGCTCTTGAGTAATCCACACATCATTCTCCGGCCCACAAAGATGGTGCAGTAGCGCTAGGTTGATCTGGTGGCTGATCACGTTGCTGTTTCGTTTTCGGTTGTCTTTTCTTAAACCACTCAGTAATAACCCTGTGCACGATTTACCCATTTGCTCCGGCGAACTGGGCAGGCAAAAGGCGCGGTTTTGCTGTTTGGGGTGCAAGGTAGTGCGCTTTCCTGTTTTAGATAAAGGCGTAATGCACCAAAAGATACTGGCGTTGGCGGGTGTGTTTGCTTGCAATGTGTTGGTTTGGCTTGTGTCATTCGCACATGCCGGTAACACAACCAACCCGCCTTGCGCGTGGCCATCAACCTCAGGTAAAGGCAGCCAATACAGGTTTGGCCATTGCTCGGGGCTTTGCCATTTTTCTACGATCACTTGCGCGCCAATGCTGTTCAGCCATTGGTGAATCGGGCAGCCTGGATGCGCTTGTTTAATGCGCGGTAACTGATAGATCAACCAGCGGGTTAAACGTTCGGCGGCATTATCGCACTGGCTTAGTGCTGGATAGAGGGTAAACGCGCCATGCCCAACCAGTAAAGCGACCACCTGCTGTATCCATTCTCTATCCAAATCGTTAGCACTTGCCCATAACACGTCACTTATCACCTTGTTGGTTCGTCATGCCGTCTATTTTCAGTGGTCGGGTGCAGACGCGGTGGTGAATTAGATGAAAGAAATGGCCATCAAACTAACCAGTCAAATCGGCTTTTTATGATGACCTGTGCGCGGCTAACTGTTTGATATACATAGTCCAATACGGTGCTGTTTGGCTGTGTTCGCCAAGTGCAAAAAAATCGAGACGCCAAACGATCGTTTGCATTCTGGATTTAAAAAATCAAACGGTTTGTACTTTGATGCCGAGGTTGGTTTAGGGGGCAAAAAGTGCCAAACCTTGCTTTGAGCCAGTACTGGCAAGGCCTACCAGCGTTGGATTTCAATCGAGACGCCAAACAGTAAATGGGCTAATTTCCCTGTTTGGCGTTTCGATCCAAAAGCCAAACGGATAGTGGTTTTGGCGTAAGGGGGTAAAGGCATGGGGAAGTGTTTAATGAAGTGCTGCTGTTTATTTTTGCTTGGTATTTGATGAAGGGACGTTTTCTAACTTCAGTGAAGGTTGCTTGTCACTGTTACCCTCAAAGTATTCAAGGGCGTACCCCATTGCCTTGTAGCTTTTCTCGCGTTTTTTAAACATGCGTTGCAGCATAGGGAGGGCGCAGTCCACATAGTCGTGAATGGTGACTTGTGTTTTGCCTTCCGATTCACGATGAATACGACCGGCATATTGAGCCAATGTACCTTTCCATGCGATTGGCATAGCCAAAAACAACGTATCCAGTCTTGGTAGGTCAAATCCTTCGCCTACATATTTTCCTGTTGCGACGACAACTTGAGCCGATTGAAGATGATTGTCAGCGTTCTTGCGTTCCGCAGCTTTCATGGCGCCTTTGAGTACGACAGTGCTTATACCCATCTCGGTAAGTCGTGAGTGTATGTACTCTGCGTGCTCTCTACGCTCTGTAAGGACTAACGGATGTCCGCCATTTTGAACACACTGAGAGGCGTCTAAGACGATTTTTGACGTGCGCTGTTGGTTATCGACGAGCCAGCGGTAGGCATCGCTTATTTTTGGGCGCTCATCTGTTTTTATTAGCGCAGCTGGCGGTATATCGTAGAGCTGATGAATCATCACGGTTTGAGTAAATTGCTCATCAGGGCTTTGTTTCACTTTATAGCGAATGGGCCCTGCCGCCATAAAAATGATCTTCTGATGGCCATCTTGTCGCTCTGGTGTTGCTGTTAGGCCTAAGACATATTTTGCTCTTACCTCGTTGAGTACCATTTCAAACCTTGGCGCAGACAGATGGTGGCATTCATCAACAATAATGTGGCCGTAGTCTTGGATGAGAGGCGTGATGGAGTTGTCTTTTTTATTAACCAAGCTTTGGTAGGTGGCAATGTCGATAATGCCACTCGGCTTTCTTTTACCCCCGCCTATACTGCCAATGGTTACTTCTGGTAGGAACGTGCGTAATCGCTCTTGCCACTGCTCAAGCAGTTGTCGGCTATGAACCAGTATTAGGGTATTTACTTTGCGTTTTACGATCATGCCGATGGCAGTAACCGTTTTTCCAAATGCGGTCGGCGCATGCAAAATACCGAAGTCGTGTTTAGTTATTGCGGCCACTGCGTCTCGCTGGTTCTTTCGCAAAGTGAACTCGGGGGTAAGTTTTAATAATGGTCTGCCGATTTCACGCTTATCGTCAAACAGTGGTGAAATATTGTGCTCTTGTAGCAAAGCAATCGCGTCATCGAGACAGCCTCGCGGTAGTGCTAGGTAATCGTTTTCAATACGAGCACAGGAAATAAACCTTGGAATGCCATGGGTTGAAAAGCGCAACGCTTGTGTTTTAAAAAACACAGGATTAGAAAAACTAGCTAATCGCTTTAGTCCTGCCAGTAGTGGCCCAGGTAACTCGCTCATCAAAAAGTAGATATGGTTGGCCAAGGTAATGGTCACGGTTTTCGGCAAAGACTCTAATTTTATTGGTGCGGCTTTGGCTGTGATTTCCCAAGGAGGGCGGTTGTCTATTAGACCTTGTTCGGACAGTAATAGGGTATTGGGTGAAATGGTTGTTATGAGTTGATCAATACTCGATTGCGTGAGCGTTTTAAGCTCAGCAAGGTACCGCCATTGATCGTCAATGGCATTCAGGTCATTGTCAACAAAGCAGCTACGGCCTGAAAGGCGAGCCTCCTTTTGAAGTGGTAGCGCAATGAGATTGCCAAACCCGCCTTCAGGAAGGACATCTTGGTTAGGAAATAGCCTGTCATAGGAGTCAAACGATAGATTTGGAAATATTTCCATGGCCTTATCAAGCAAAGCGAAACCCAGTGCCCGAGCTTGGTTAGCTGGGATGTTGGTTTCAAAAAAGATCCATAAGTGCGCCCCGTTGCCAGAACGCGAGATTTCTATCGCGTGTGGAATATCAAGCGCTTGACACGCTTTAGACATTGCTTTGACTTCTTCTTGCCAACAGCCTTTGTCAAAATCGGCTGCCAACAAATAGCACGTATTATCTTTCAGTAAGGGATACAGCCCCACCACTTGATGACCGGCAAGGTGCCTGTAAATAATGCGCTCGTTTAGTTCGCTAAACTTTCGGTGTGAACAGTCTTGGCATTTAATGCGGGGTTTGTTGCAAACCCCATTTACCCATTCATTATCACAGGCTACGGAATAGCCACTGCGGCCCTGTTGATTTTGCCAACGATTGGCAAAGATATCCTCTCGTCCACGAAATCGTTGTCTGAATAGGGCGACCTTTTGTTCTGGCGTGAATGTCTGTACTGAACGCTCGTTTTGAGCGCTACGCAAAGCCTCTCTTAATGCGAGAAGCCGCTGCTTTTCGTTTTCAAGCTCAGCTAGCCTGTTATCAATAGCAGAAATGTTTGGGTAGCGAGCGTCATTCATAACAAACTAATTTTGATTCGCATCGCTATGAAGCGCGAACTTGAGGTGGCTTTATCAGTGACTCTGCTGGAATACCTAGCCCTTCATGAAGTTTCCAAATCATTTTTAGCGTGAGTGATCGCTTATGGTTTAGGATTTCATAAACACGATTGCTTTTACCTATCATGGGTTCAAGATCTTTAACCGTTAAGCCTTTGCGCTCCATCTCAAACTTTATTGCCTCAACAGGGTCTGGCAAATCCATTGGGAAATGCTTTGCTTCGTAGGCTTCAACTAACGTAACCAAAATGTCCAGCTTTTCGCCTTCGACGGTATCAGGCTCCGCCATCATTAGGTTTTCGATATCGTTTAATGCCGCGCGGTAGTCGGCATCTGTTTTAATAGGTCTGATGTCCATTATATTTACCTCTAGTTACTACCTCTTGGCTTTAAATCGTTTGCACATCAATTTGATCGTATTGTGCATGACTGCCGATAAACCGTATGTAAACCACCTTGTAGGCATAATTGATCCAAACGACTAATCGGTATTTATTACCGGCAATGTTAAACACGACACGCCCATCTTTGAGGATGCTGGCATTTCTAAAGTCCTGTTTCACATCCGACGGTGATCCCCAATCAGCGTTTAATGCATGTCTATACCACGCTAAAGTTGGCTCTTTCGCGTCAATGTATTCTGGGCTGTCTTCCCAAAATGTTTTTAAGGTTGATAGTGCGATAATTCTCATAAACAGATGTTAGTCCCATATTGGGACTTTTGCAAGTTTGGCATTTTTGATGCGGTTAGGAGTTCTTACCGCATCCCCGATTGCCCCATTCCTTGGGGCAGTTTAATATCCTCTTATTCACCCTCTAAAGCTTGTGGTATCAAGTGTTGCCCCATTGTCCCAAATGCCCACGGTAAGTGAGTAAATGGGGGCTGCTAGTTTCGCCTGATGGGCTTTTTCGGCATGCGGCTGCGTTTGCCATCGAAAAAGGCTAATACTCTGAACCAATAGAGTGATTCTTCATAACCTAGGCTGTACGTTGGGCGTGCAGGCGGGATGAGCCCCAGTTTGCGTCCTAGGCTGACAATCACGTAGAACGTGAGTTTTAATGTCAGCCAAGGAGCGAGTACCAAGAATACCATCAGGCAATACCGAGTAAGTGCGTAGCCTATACCATAAGGCTGTTCGAGTAGGGCAATGCCAATACACCAGCCAAGGCCTGCCAGCATGGCTATTGGAAAGGTAATGGGAGCGAATCGCATCATAAATGGCATGTTAACGCCCTCCTGCGTGCTGTTGCGAATGTGGCTCAAAGTTCACCAGTGGTTCAACTACATCAGCCACGGTTTGATGGGCAATACGGCGCTCTTCAAAGTAATCGTGGCGGTCGTAGATACCCTCAACGCCTTTTAGCTTATGGTTAAGACAGCGTTCGGCCACGTTGCCTGCAATGCCTAAAGAGGCGGCAAGGCTGCGAAAGGTACGGCGTAAATCGTGTATGGTGAAGTGTTCAAGTTTACCCATTTTATTGGGAGGCTGCTTTTTGCGCCCAGGCTCGCGACCAAAGAGTTTAGATATGGCACGGTTGAGTGTATCTGGCCCCATATGTGGGCGATGGCTTGCTCGTCTGGCTGGGAAAACATAAGGCGAGCCACAAGCGCGGATTTGCAACTCGTTAAACCAAGCAATTGCTTGGCGCGGTAAGGGAATGCTGATCGGCACGCCAGTTTTACTACGTTCCTTGGGTAGGTCCCATACGCCCGTGGTTAAGTCTATTTCACGCCACATGGCTTCGCACAGTTCGCTTTTGCGCACGCCCAGCGCCAAAAACAGGCAGCAAGCGAGGTAGTTATCGCGGCCAAAGCTATTGATATGGGTATGAAACACGCTAAAGGCGTAGTGAATTTCCTCTTTGCTGAGCATTCTGTCTTTACTGGACTCCACGCCACCGGCATCGTCTACGGTAAATGCTGCGGCTGGGTTGTTCAGCGTTAAGTCTAGCTTTATCGCATGCCGAAACAGCTGCTTCATATACATCAAGGTATCGTTGGCAATGGTAGGGCGGTTACTTTCTCGAATGCGCTCTAATACTTCGCGTACATGTGTTGGACGCACAGCTTGGATAGGAAGTTGACCAATCACTGGTGCAATTTCTTTGGTAAAAACACGTTTGGGTATATTTGGGTGCTTTAATCGGCGACTTAAGTCTTTGGCATACCAGTCTTGAAACAGCTGACTGACATTTTGAATCTCAGGGATGGTTTCAATAGCACGGATTGCTAATGGGTCTTCACCTTGCTGAAGTTGTAGCTGCATTTTAGACGATTCAAGTCGAGCCTCTGCTAAGGTCATACTTGGGTATTGGCCGAGCGTGGCTTCTCGTCGTCCGTTTAGGCTGGTATACCTTAGCATCCAATACGGCATGCCAGATTTTCTTACGCAAAAATATAAGCCGTTACCATCACTGTATTTTTTGTTTGCTGTTGCGGCGCGAGCATAAGACTGCACCTGAGTTGCGGTTAGTTTTGCCATCGTTTGTTACTCTATATTCCTAAGAAATCGTTAAAATTTGCTCACCATTGCCCACCACTGTTTGTTTATCGATTGGTTCGATAGTTGAGTGATTGAACAACCTGCAAGCAGCACGATAAGTGGAGATGGCATAAGGCGGTGGTGAGATAGATGCAAAAATCTGCTCACCAGATACCTTGACTTTTTGCTTATTGAGTCAAAAAAACAGGTCTTGCCCACCATTTTGCCCACCACTTAAACAGCAACTGGTAACGGACATCTGCAAACCGATTTGGACGGGAAAAATAAAAAAGCCCTGTATTTACAAGCAAATAACAGGGCTTCTAAGACATTCTTGGACGGGTGAAAAAACTATTCGATGTTTTGGATCTGCTCACGCATTTGCTCAATCAGGACTTTTAGCTCTACAGCTGCGTTGGTGATGTCACTATTGATAGATTTAGATGCTAACGTGTTTGCTTCACGATTAAACTCTTGCATCATAAAATCTAAACGACGACCACAAGCACCACCTTTACTCAGGATTTTGCGTGTTTCTTTAACGTGCGACTTTAAACGATCTAGCTCTTCGGCAACATCTTGCTTTTGTGCAAGATAAATCAGTTCTTGCTCAAGGCGTGACTCATCAATATTTGTTGTTAAATCTTCAAGCTTTTGTACTAACTTTTCACGTTGCCACTTAGTAATTTCTGGCATATGTGCTTCAACAATATCAACTTGCTCTAAAATGGCGGTTAATCGTGTAGTTATCATTTCTTCAAGGTTTGCACCTTCATCGCCACGCGCAGATTTAAAGTCTTCAATTACTTGGTCAAGACCACTAATAAGAGCTGTATTTACACTATCCATATCAATTTCTTGTGCTTCCATAACACCAGGCCAACGTAAAATATCCACAGGGTTAATGTCACCACTGCTTTGTTGCTGAACCCACTTAGCACTATTAATTAACTGCTCCGCCAGCGACTGATTAATTGATAATTCACCAACATGCGCGGGATTTGCGACAAATTTTAAGAAGACTTCTACCTTACCACGCTGTAAGTGCTTACGCAGACGCTCGCGAATAACGGGCTCCATGCCACGAAATTGCTCTGGTGCACGAATAAATGTTTCAAGGTAACGTTGGTTCACTGAACGAACCTCCCACGTGCCAGTGCCCCATTCGCCTTTAATTTCGCGACGCGCATAAGCTGTCATACTGTGGATCATGGATGATTTCCTACATTTTTAAATACAATAGTGTAATGATTATACCGTAACACTGCTTAAGCTCTAAAGAAAATTTAACCTGCTGCATACTTTTTAAACACACTTAAATATAAATCAACATGGCATCTGTATTCACATCCACATATAATGTGGCAAATTCAGAATTAAGGGGATCGTCAATGCGTCCAAGCGAAAGAACACCTAATCAAATTAGACCGGTTACGTTTACGCGTAACTACACGTTACATGCTGAAGGTTCAGTATTAGTAGAGTTTGGTAACACTAAAGTACTTTGTACTGCGACAGTTGAAGCTGGTGTGCCACGCTTTATGAAAGGCCAAGGCAAAGGTTGGGTTAACGCAGAATATGGCATGTTACCGCGTGCAACACACACACGTAATAATCGTGAAGCAACGCGTGGTAAGCAGGGCGGTCGTACTATGGAAATTCAACGTTTAATCGCTCGTTCTTTACGTGCCGCAATCGATTTAAAAGCGTTAGGCGAAAACACGATCACTATCGATTGTGATGTAATTCAAGCCGATGGCGGCACACGTACAGCATCAATTAGTGGTGCATGTGTTGCATTAGTTGATGCACTTACTTACATGCGTGCAAAAGGGATGATTAATTCAAACCCACTTAAACATATGATCGCGGCTATTTCAGTTGGCATATATAAAGGCCAAGCGATTAGCGATTTAGAATACCTTGAAGACTCTGACGCTGAAACCGATATGAATGTAATTTTAACTGAAACAGGTAAAATTATTGAAGTACAAGGGACAGCTGAAGGCGAGCCTTTCTCGTTTGATGAACTTGATGAGTTACTTACACTCGCTAAGCACTCAATTCGTGAAATTATAGATGTACAAAAACAAGCACTAGCATAAATAGGTAATCGGCGATGAAAGAATATCAAAAAGAGTTTATTGAATTTGCCTTAGAAAAGCAGGTATTAAAGTTTGGTGAATTTACCTTAAAATCTGGCCGTACAAGTCCATACTTTTTTAATGCTGGTTTGTTTAATACCGGTCGTGATCTTGCTCGCTTAGGTCGCTTTTATGCTGCAGCGCTTGAAGATGCGGCAATTGAATACGATGTATTATTTGGCCCAGCTTATAAAGGTATTCCAATTGCAACAACTACCGCAGTTGCGTTAGCTGATCATTACAACAAAGATGTGCCTTACTGCTTTAACCGTAAAGAGAAAAAAGCACACGGTGAAGGTGGCAGCTTAGTAGGTTCGGATCTTAAAGGTAAGATCATGTTAGTTGATGATGTGATCACTGCAGGTACTGCAATTCGCGAATCTATGGAAATTATTGCTGACAATGGCGCAGATTTAAGTGGTGTTTTAATCGCACTTGATCGCCAAGAAAAAGGTAAAGCCGAGCTTTCAGCTATACAAGAAGTAGAGCGTGACTTTAATACTCAAGTAACTTCTATTGTTAAATTGGCTGATCTAATCAGTTACCTTGAGAATCAAGGAACCATGGATGAGCATTTAGCGGCAGTAAAAGCATACCGAGATCAATACGGTGTAGCATAAGTAAGAGCCTCGCAAAAGCGGGGCTTTATTTTGTTTAAAATTTAGCAGAACTCGCACGAATAGTTAAAGCGAGTTAATTCTCATAGTCGAGTGATTAAATTCAATTATAGCCATAAAAGCATTAGCAGATCGTATAAGTACAGAGATTGATGTTCCATCGGATCAAGCTAAAGATATAAGATCTGCAGCGGTTACTCTCCTATTGGTGATCATTCTTTCACACATTTAAGAGCTACCTCACAGTTAAACGCTTAAATACCGCGTTTATTGTTAATAAATTGATAGTTATGTTGTGTTTTTAGTATCTATCGTTCAAATATCCAGCGAACAGTCATTTATTTCAAGTTTTCTTCAAAAAAGGGTTGATCTGTTTTCGGATCTCCCTATAATGCGACCCCACTGAGACGGGGAACGCCAACGCATAGCGAGGCACGAGCTACTCAGTGAGTTGAGTAAAACTTAGTTTCGAAAACTTTCAAGTTTAACAAAATTAAGTGTTGACAAAAAAATAGGAAAGCGTAGTATGCGTAGCCCTAGCGAGATAAAGTTAAACGCTTTAATCGCAACGTTCTTTAACAATATAAAGCAATCATCTGTGTGGGCACTCGTACAGATTGAGTTCTAACAGCCAAGCTACTTCGTTCTTTATTGAGCAAGTAACGAGGCAAACAAATTTAGAGTCTCAATTTAAACTGAGTGACCAACAGAATAGTTACTTCGGTAATTATTCAGCACAGTCAATTCAATATCGAAAGATATTAAATAAATTCAGAATTCATTGAGCTGTCGAAAGACATAAAACTTTTAATTGAAGAGTTTGATCATGGCTCAGATTGAACGCTGGCGGCAGGCCTAACACATGCAAGTCGAGCGGTAACAGAGATAGCTTGCTATCTGCTGACGAGCGGCGGACGGGTGAGTAATGCTTGGGAACATGCCTTGAGGTGGGGGACAACA
>NZ_JQFL01000054.1:0-1292 GCF_000764215.1 Pseudoalteromonas sp. ND6B | reverse complement strand
GCTAACCCTAGCAAAGCAAAAAAATATGCTGAGGCTCTAAATGTTGTTCATAAAACAGATAGGTCAGATGCGATAATGCTTGCAAGCTACGGTTATGCTAAGCAATCAACCGTTAACTTCTGGCAACCTGAAGCAAAGGAAATTAGAGAGCTTAAAGCCTTACTGCGTCGACTTGATGCATTGGAGTCCAATAAACAACGAGAGCAGAATCGATTAGAAGCAAGTGAGTTTAATGCGACATCTGAGCGAGTCACTCAATCATTAAAAGAAACGATTAACTTTCTAGATGATGAGATAAAAAAACTTAAGTCAGATATTGATAGTCACATAAATAGCTTTCCTGACTTAAAGAAGAATAGAACGTTACTAGAAACAATCCCCGGTATTGGGCCTGTTATGTCTCGAGAGCTGACGTATATATTCGCCGCTAAAAATTTCAGCAGAGCTAAGCAAGCTGCTGCCTACTGTGGCTTAATACCGCGGCTGCATGAGTCTGGGAAAATGAAGGGCCGTACAACTATGAGCAAGCTAGGGCCCTCAAAAATAAGAAGTAAACTTTATATGGCAGCAGTAGTCGCTGGGCAGTGGAATTATAAGATACAACAGCAAAAAATAGCCTTGCTGAATAATGGCAAAACGTCGATGCAAATCATTGGCGCCAATATGCGTAAACTCATTCATATATGTTTTGGTGTAATAAAAAATCAAGAAGCGTTTAAGCTCCAAGAAAGTTAAATACGATCTTGAAGCCTATAAAGAGAGATGGTATCTACAAAACATTCTTACCACAGAGTACACCGAGGCGCTTCGCGCTACACAGAGAAGACAAAGCAAATAAAACATGTTTTTAATCATTTTCTCTGTGTGCTCTGCCCCCTCTGTGGTAAATAAAATCTCTTCAAGATCTTTTTGCACAAAGAGGAGTAAATGAGAACATAAAACCATTAGCCCAACTGGTTAATTCGAAGCTCTAGGCTGGAGGCCGGTAGTGTTTAGAAATCTGTGTCATTTCAGTATTATTAAGAAAACAGGAGTGACACATGACTCAATCTTTCGACTTCAACAAAGCATTAGCTGAACTTCAAGCTGGTAAAGGTCTTACTGGCGAAGACGGTGTTCTAACACCATTAATCAAACAACTCACCGAAGCGGCTCTTAAAGCTGAATTAGAGCAGCATTTAGAATCTGAGACCGAAGTTAACCGTAAAAATGGTTCAACCAAAAAAACAGTTAAGTCATCCATAGGTCAATTCGAACTTGAAACGCCCAGAGACCGTTCAGGTTCGTTTGAA